>CANQUZ010000023.1 GCA_947627165.1 uncultured Roseburia sp. | reverse complement strand
TATCCCCCCGCTACGATGGGGACAACGGAATACATTGCGTCATGGTAGGCAGTCGTCCCAAGGATTTCCACCAGCTCCGGTGCCCCAAACATGACCAGGGATGAGAACAGCAGCATACCGAACGCGTACTTACTGCTGTTTCTGCGGATGCCCGCATAGTCCTGCTCTTTCATTTTCTCATAAAACCAGGGACCCCATACATTGTCTAAGGAAGTTACCGTCACATTGAGAATGGAAAAAATGGTATAGGCAAAACTGTAAATCCCTGCCTCCCATTCCCCAATCATATATTTTATCATCAGCCTGTCAAACTGGGACAGTATGACCTGCGATATGCCGTGCGGCACCATGGGCAGGCTGTAGCGCAGGGCGAATCCTGCATATTCCCGGTGAAAAGCGGGCGGTTTCTGTTTCCAGAAATACCAAACCAGCGCCACGGAAATCACAACTAAGGGCAGGGCATTGCCCAAAATACGCCCGGTGGCACGATCCTCCCTGCACACGGTCAAAATCAGCAGGACGGAAAGCCCCAGATTGGACAGGGCATTGAACGCCGAAAGTTTTAAAAAAGAAACATAGCGGTAGTAAAGCCCCACATAAGAGTTAAAAAAAAGAATGAGCGCCGTGCCAAAACTGTCAATCAAAAGGAAATTCACTACCGTCCTGGAAAACCCCATCCATCCCCCATAGAGAGGGTACAGCAGATTTCCCAACACAAACCATGCCGCAAGGCTGCAAACCACGAGCAGGACGCAGCAGGAATTGTAGGCGGCAAACTCTGTTCCATATTTATATTTCGCATTTTTTAGGCTTGTATGCAGCGCCATGCCCACCAGAAGAAATAAAATCGTCTGATACGCCAGATAGGTATTGAAAATGCCGTTGTCTTCCGGAGTCAGCAGGCGTGAAAAAATGGGGACTGTCAAAAAACTCAGTCCCTTCAGCATATAATTTCCCACCGTATAGCCGATACCGGCTTTTACCGCCTTGCTGCCGCCGCTTTCTTCGCCCATGCCTTCTTATCCTTCCCGCATCAACGCCAAAAACTGCCGATACGATTTTGTAATATTAGAAAAATAAAAGATTTTCCTGTCGCAAAAATCCTGATACAAGGAGTTCGTGGTCCTTGCCTCCTTGTGCATACATACCACGTCGGGAGAATACAGCAGAGTCATCCCCCTTTGCATGGCAAGATAATAAAGGATTTCTTCCTCCGCATAGAGAAACGTCCCCTCCCAGAATCCGTCGAACTGCCGGAAAAAGTCTTTGGAAAATACCAGGCAGCACCCGTGAAGCAGCGCCCCTTCCATCGTCTCTTCTATCCGCCGGTCCGCCGCCTCCGCTTTTCCTTCTGCCTCGCGGATGGCGAGCGTTTTGCCGCCGTCCCCCACATCCTCGCCCTTATCATTGGTGACGATGCCATAATGCCCCGCTACCGTCCGCTTTAAGCGGAGGAGCTTTATCAGGCGAAAAGCTTCCGCCTTCAACCAGGAGACAAGAACCTGTTGCCGCATATAATTGCGCGTATACTTCCGGCCTCTTGCCACCGGATTCAAATGCGTCGTCCGGCTGGCGTCAATAATGTCGCCGCCTAAGATATCATAGCGGTTTTTTTTGTAAATTTCCACCAGCTTCTCGCAGTAGTCCGGCTGCTCAAACACCATGTCGCTGTTTGCCGCCACCACAAACTCCGGCGAAAACTGTTCTCTGGCATAGCGGATACCCAGGTTATTCCCCCTGGCAAACCCTAAATTTTCCTTTGAGACAAGGAGATGCACGCGCTGTTTGCCTCTGGCGTATTCCGCTAACTGCTCCCCGCTGTCGTTGGTGGAACCATTGTCCACAATGACAATCTCAAGGTCCGGATAAGTCTGGGTATGCAAGATCGACTCTGCGCAGGCAATGGCTTCCTGGTACGTATTGTAGTTTAAGATTACAAAACTGATGTTTCCCATAACTGCCCCTCTCCCTTACGAACCGGAATAGCGTGTCTTTGTCCCCAACAGGATCCGGATATAAGGCGTGGCGGAACGGATGACTGCGGTTCCCAGCCCGAAATTTTTCCTGAGGAAATGGAACCAGTCCCGGAAGGGAAGTCCTTTGCGGCTCTCTTTCAGCCGGATCCGTTCCAGGCGGGGCAGCGTCTCATCCTGCCAGGTTTTCTGCAGGGTGTTGTCGTTGCATTCCCCCACATATTCTGAATACACACGAATCTCGTATCCCTTTTTGCTAATCTGCAGCCCATAATCAAAGTCGCCGATGCTGTGCTGATAATAGGGGTCAATCCCAACCTGCATGAAAATGTCATGGGGGATAACGGCGCAATTTGCATTAAAGGTGTCAAAACAGATCTCCTGCGCCTTAGGCCCGTATTTTTTGTACCGGATGCCTTTGACATACTTAATCCCACCGTAGCTCAATTCTCCCTTATCGCTGCAAATCGCCCCCACCATAACGGTGTCTTTCTTTAGTTTCGGGAGCATCCGGTCAAAAACGCCCGCAAAAAACTTCGTATCGTCATTCATCAGCATATAGTATTCATAGTCGGGATAGGTTTGTTTGACATATTCGATTCCTTTGTGCATCCCGCGGTTCCAGAAAAGATTCCCGTCCCCTTTTACCACATCAATCTGCGCCGGAAGGGACTGCAGCATTTCCGAGGTGCCGTCCGTGCTGCCGTCGTCCACCACCACATAATCAAAGGTGACGCTCTCATTGCAGGATAACGTCTCAATGCTGCGTTTTGTCAGTTCCTTTCGGTTATAGCAGGTAAAAATCGCCAATACTCTCATGTTTTCCCTCATCTCCCTCTATCCATCCTCATTGCGCCGCGCTTATGGCTGTCCTATATAGTTCCTGCGGAATACCGTATGATAGATACGCTTTAAGATATGCGGCTCTGAAATCTTTTTCAGCTCTTTTTTCAAGCGTCTGCGCACTTCCGGAAGCTCCCGGATTTCCTCCGGAAACTCCGTGACCGCACGGCTGGTCTTTAGGGCGTGAACTGCAGACGGCGCTTTTCCCCCGCAGTGGGTGCCGGAGCCATCCCAGCCGTCATTGCCCACTAAAGAACAGGTAGGCGCTAAAATCAGCCCGCCCTGTAAAAAGGTGGTGTAATACCAGCGGATTGCCCAGGAATTGGTTTTCGCATCCTGCTGCTGCATTTTTAAAATCTGGTAGAAATTATAAGTATTATCGTAATTAAACCGTTTCCGGTAAGCCTTATCCTCTTTGAGACGCTCCCAGCCCTTTGCCTCTTTGTCAAAGGCGGCCCAGCGGTCCGCCCAGGTCGCCCAGGACCAGCTGGTGCCCGTCAGTCCGCAGAAATAGCTCTCCTTCCTGTAATCGGTCCTGTCGTCCAAAAAAGAATATCCCGTTATGCCGGTGACTTTTTTCTCTTTCTCATAGCGGTCTAAGCCGTCGTTCATAAAACGCAGAAAGTAAGGATTCGTCACCAGGTCATCCTCTAAGACGATTACCTTGCCGTAACGGCCCACAACCTCAGTCACGCCCTCAATGACATTGTTCGCCAAACCATAGTTTTTTGCCCTCGCCACCAGATGCACCTGCCGGAAGCCCGTGACCGTCCCTGCGTAATCCCGGATTTCCTGCACTTTCCCTGCATCCGCTTCTTTTTTTGCCCCATCGGAAAAAATAAACAGCTCTGTCTCTTCCGCCAGTTCGTTCTCCCTTAAGGCTTCTATCGTCCGTCTGGTATGTTCCGGCCGGTTGTAAGTAAACAAAATCACCGGCGCCGTTTCTCTCATCTCATTCATATGCACACCTTTTTACGCCTGCTGCTCTACCCAGCTTACATAATCTGCAATTCCGTCTTCCAGTTTCATCTTTTTCTCATACCCGATTTTTTTCAGCAGGGAAATGTCCGCCTTCCAGTTTTTCGGGTCGCCCGGCTTCGTCTCCCCGTTGAAGGTGACAATCGCCTCGCTCTCCCCAAGCATTTCGGCATAGATTTCCGCCAATTCCCGGATGGATACCTCCTCGCCGTTCGCCACATTAAAGACTTCCTCCGGCCCGTCATACGCTAAAATTAACTCGATGGCTCTTAAAATATCGGAAATATGGATAAAATCCCTTGTCTCCTCCCCTGTGCCAAACAGCCGGATACTTCCGGTGTTCCGATATTTCTGATAAATATCCCACAATAACTGTTTGCGCAGGCCGCTCCCATAAGCGGAAAAAATCCGGACGGAGCGGATATGGTAGCCATGGATACGGTTGTAATAGCTGCAAAGCTGCTCCGCCATATATTTGTGCAGGCCGTAGGGGGAAACCGGCTGGGCTTTCGCCCCCTCCCCAATGGGCAGCTCCTTCGGATTGCCATAGATGCCGGCGCTGGAAAAAAAGATAATTTCCGGACGCTTCTCAATGGACTGCAATGCCAGCAGCAGCTGGTAAAGGCTGTGCAGGTTTCCATCTAAATCCGCCATGGGATTTACCACGGAAGCCCCCACATTCGCGCTGCCGGCGCAGTGCAGCACCACATCCGGCTGCACGCTAGTAAAGATGGAGGCTAACTCCGCCGCCTCCTGGGACATATTGCACTGATAGTAGGATAAACTGCCGGCTTCCCCGCCATACTTAGCCGCCAAATCAATGCCTGTGATGTCGTATTCTTTTTCAAAATATTCTTTCGCGCTTCTTCCAATAAATCCGTTGACGCCGGTAATTACCATGTTCCGCTTTGTTTTCATCGTCCTAACCCATATCCTTCCTGCTTCCGCGCAAGTTGCTCTGCGGCTGCATTCTATGCAACTGCATCCTATGTGGCTGCATCCTATGCAGCTTTTCTGCTTTCCCGCCGTAATTTTTCGTTTACCGGAACACACGCTCTAAGGCTTTTGCGTATTCCAATGCCTCCCGGTACATCCTCTCGATGCCCCGATTCACGTCCTCTGTCCATTCTTTCTGACTGTGCTCTGCAATTAAGTCCGCTAATGCTTCGGGCCGGTGCGGGTCAAACAGCACACACTTTTCATTCTTCTGTTCCCGATGCACAGGAATGTCTGAAAGCAGCACGCTTTTATCTAAGACTTTGGCGTCCTCTAAGACCGTTCCCCAACCCTCGCAGAGCGAAGGCTGCACGATAAACCGGGCACGCTTCATAATGCAGAGCTGTTCCTCCCTGCCTACAAAGCCCAACAGCTTGATGTTATGTTTCACCTTATCCGACTCCATAATGGATTTTAACTGGCGGATATAATCGGGATTGCGGTAATCCTCCAGATTTCCGGTAAATACAAAATCATAGTCCGTAAGCCTGCCGCTTTCCAGCAAAAGCTGAATCGCCTGTACCATGACAATGTGGTTTTTATGCTGCCAGAACTGGTTGGGAATATAGATATACTTCCGGTGCAGCCCAAATTTTTCTTTCACGGCCTCCTCCAGCTGGGGCGTGATTTTTTTTATTTCCGGCTCAATGTAGGAGACAAAATGCACCACTTCCACCGGACAGGTATGCTCCGGGTAAAAGCGTTCCAAATCATGTTTGGCGTCAAAGCTGCTTAACACCATGGGTCGGCGGCTCATTGCCATCTCCAGGAAATTGGCGTCTTTTCGCGCTATTTCTTCCCCGGAAAAAAATTCCGGCAGATTTTTGTGCTGAAAGTCCGGTATCCAGAAGATTCCCTTGCTTTTAAACAGCTTTCCGGTCTTATTTAATTCCAATGCATAGCAGTATTTCACTCCCCCAAGCCAGACCTGTGCCGCCTGGGCAAGCGCAAGCCTTAGTTTTCCCTCGTCTCCAAAAACGCGGATTGTGATTTTATCCGCAAAGGGGGTGAAAATGTCTGCGTGTTTCCTGTCGATAAAAAGAACGAGTTCATATTGGGAGGTAATCTTTTCGTTTTGCAGACAGCTGAAAATAATATTTTTGATGTAATAAATGCCGCCAATCCAGCCTCTGTTTCCCAAGCCATTGAACAAAATTTTTTTCATATGAACCTCCATACCAAAATCGTAACAGTTCCGCCCACGCCCTTAGCCGTGATGCTCCAGGACATACGAGAGCGCCGCCATGCAGCCCTCCGCCACATTCTCAAAGGCAAATTCCTGCGCTTTTTTGTAGCTGCAGCTTCCCATCTCCTGCAGCCTTCCCTCTGAAAAAAGTCTCTCGATCGTCTCTGCAAATGCCTTTGTGTCCTCCGGATCCACGATGTATCCGTTTTTTCCCTCTTCAATCAAATCCCTTGCCCCATCGGCATACTTGGAGGAAATGACCGGAAGGGACGCGCACATTGCCTCTAAGATTACCAGTCCGAAGCAGTCCTCTCTTGTGGGAAGGATAAAGGCGTCGGATTCCCTGTAGAGCTTCCGCAGCGGCTCTCCTTCCACATATCCCTGAAACGTCACCCTGCCGGTGAGATTTTTTTCCTTTACCATCTGCTCTAAGAGCGGCCTCTCCTGCCCCTCCCCCACGATGACGAGGCGAATCTCCTTGCGGCACTCCGCTAACGCCGGCAGAAGCAGGTCAAGCCCTTTCCGCTGGATCAGGCTGCCCACATACAAAAGCTGCCCCGCCTGATAACGCTCTTTCTTTGCCAGATATTTCCGGATATCCACCGTCAGATAGGAAAGGAAGCATTTCTTTGGATCCGCCCCGTAGGCAATCTGCGTTTCCTTTGAGGCGGTGCTGCTGGCAATGAACGCCGCCGCCCGTTTGATGATATAGCGCCGGGAAAGCCTTTGTATTTTCCCGATATTTTTTTCGGAATTTAAGGTGCCGTCCGTCCAGCTGATAAACGGAATCCGGTTTTTGCGGCACCAGTGCACTGCCCGCAGAATGGTGGGATTATACTCCATGGCAAACACCACGTCCGGCTTTATCTCCCGCAGGGTTTTCTCCACTCCTATGGGCAAAAAGATATAGCGGTCGTCAAACCGCTTTCGGATAATCACCGTGCGGGATTTCAGAAAATGGTAATTTTCCAGTCCCTCCAGCTCCACCGTCCATTTCCGGTTCTCCATGCCCGCGCCGGAAAAAATCACATGAAACTCGTACTCTGGATATGTTTTTTGTAAAAACACAAAAAAGTCCACCCGGTAAGGAGAGGGAATATTCGTAATCAATACCGCTTTCTTCATAGGCTATCTCCCCTCTGAGATACTCTCATAAATCTCCATCAGCTTCCGGTAATTGTCCTCCGGGCGCAGGCGTTTCTGATAAAACTCTCTCGCATTTTCCTTTAACGTCATCCGATCCAGCCCTTCAAATTCCATCACCTTTTTCGCCAAATCCCCGGCGGAATTATATTCAAACTTCACTCCGGTGACCCCTTCTTTTACCATGCCGTCCATATTCCCCACTCTTCCGGCAATGACCGGAACGCCATAGGAATACGCCTCTGCAATGGTCATGGCAAAGGCTTCGTAGCACTGGGAAGTCATAATCACCGCCTTGGCGTGGTAAAAGCATTCCGTCATCGCTTCCTTTTGAAGGTATCCTAGAAATTTCACATTCTGAATCCGGTGCTCTTTTACATAAGCCTGCATCTCTTCCATCATGGGCCCGTTTCCGGCGATATAAAGCTGCCTGTCCGGTATTTTCTCAAAGGCTTTGATGGCGATGTCCACTCCTTTTAACGCCTCCACCCTTCCGGCAAAGAGGTAGTATTCTTCCCGCTCCTGGGTATTGCTTGGCTCAATCCCTTCCGCAAAGGTAAAGTTCGGTTTGATGTATACCTTTGACGGATCCACAATCCCTTCCGACGCTAACAGCTTGTTTCTGTTAAATTCTGTCAGGCAGATAAAATTTACTTTCCGGTAAGTGCCAAGAATGCGGTGCACTTTTAAGATTGCCGCGCTGACAAAGCTCTGCATTTTGCTGTTTCGATAGCACTTGTGCTTTACGGCGCATTTTAACCCTCCGGCAACACATTCCTCGCAAATCCGGTTGTTGCGGAAGAAAGATCCGGCAGGGCAAAGCATCCGGAAATTATGCAGCGTCTGCACCACCGGAACATGGCAGCGGAACGCCGCATAAAAAACCGAGGGGCTGATCATGGTAAGCGTGTTGTGTACGTGCACCACGTCAATTTTATTTTCACGGATCAGATGTTTCACCTCTTTTGCCGTCTGAAAGGAATAGATTGCCGTCAGCGGCAAAAAGAGTTTTCCAAGCAAGCCCTTTTCCCTTAACTCTGAATTGCTTCGATAATACGTATATACGATATGGCCGTGCTCTTCCAGAAGACGCTTCTCATTTCGGACTACCACATCTTCTCCGCCCGGTATCTGATAAAAGTTATGCACCTGCAAAATCCGATACTGCTTCATATGGTCTGTTTCCCTTCCTTTAAGATATCCGGGTACAATAAAATTCCCGTCAGCAAAATAAAAGGATTCATAAACCCGTTCATTACAAACTGCTCTAAGATGGCATACAACGCTAAGGTTCCCAGCATTACCAATTCCTTATAGTGCCTCTGCCTGTAGAGGACAAACAAGGTGCGGCATACCAGGAAAAAAAAGAATAACGCCACTGCCCATCCGCAGTACAAAAGGACAAACATATAGGTATTATCAATCAACCCAAAATAGTTGGCGTAAAAATACTCCTGCGTCCGCGGATAGAGTGCCAGCCCCTGCAGGCGGTAGTAGCTGTTCATAATATAGATACGCCCTGACACATAGTGGTTGAGCAACGCCATGATTTTATTGCCGCCGTTATAAACTACCATAGTAGCAAAGCTGAACAGGGCACCCACCGGCACCGACAACGCCAGCAGAAATTTCCATTTATGGCTTTTTACGGCTTTCTCAAATACAATCAACGCCCAGCAGAAGAAAAACACTGCGATACCGGTGCGGCAGAACGTCAGCTTGTAGAACAAAAACGCTACCGCGGCAGTCACAAGGAACCATTTCCAGTTCAGTTTTTCGTAATTGTAATAAAGCAACAGCATGATTGTCAAAAAAATCGTCAAATAAGCATAATTCGGCTCATTCAGCGCAAAGCTGTACACCGGTATTTCCACAAATTTGGTGTCCGGCGTCGTCTTGCTGCCAATATCATAAACGCCGAAAGAAGATCCGATGACTAACACTGCCGCACAGAACACACGGATGTAAAGCGCGATTTCAATCATCAGCCTAAAGCTGCAGTTTTTCATGGCGATGATGGTTAAAAACAGCAATAGCCAGGTATTCTGTTTCGTGATGATGGAAAGCGCCAGTCCAAGCCCCACCAAAAAAGCCGCCCATGCGATTTCCCGCAACGTGTACTTTGTCGTCACCAGCTTGATTCCCAAAAACACCATCCCAAAAATGAAAAAATAGCGGTAAATATCATCTCCATGGTCATAGGCAAACGCCTTCATTAAAATATTAATGGCAAAATACCCATAATACGCGGCGATTCCAATTCTTTCCCAATTTGTTTCCCGATAAATCGTCTTTATATTTTCCATTCATAGCCTCCCTTGAACCAGGTTTCAGGTTCCAGCCGCCAGGTCGTCTCTTTCTCCCGGATCTCCTGCCTCCAGCATCCGGTACATTACATAATGCTTTTCCACCACATACACTTTCTCATAGCCATATTTCGTCAAATCTTCCGGTATCCGATGGAAATTGGTATCAAAAATCAGATATCGGCAGTTCCTCTTTTTCCCGATGTCCGTAATGATGCGGATATCCGGATTTTCCTTACTCATCTCTGCATAGACAGCCGCTTCCTCTTCCTCAATATTGGTAATAAATCCGCCGGCGTTCCTGCCGTAAAACAAGCCCACCGCGCTGCTGTACTGCCTCATGTAACAGAGCAGATCGTTGGGGACAACCAGCGTCTCTTTCCAGTTCCGGAGGTTTGCTTTGACATAATCACAGATTTCTATGACCGCCTGCGGAAGCTCGTATGCATTTTCCTTCTCACCGTATGTTTCCTCCGTAAAAATCCGGTCGCCGGTCGCCGCAATGCACAGGCAGGAGACGGCAACCACCAAAACCCTGAGTATATTTTTTCTAATCTTATAGGCAAGCCGGGTCAGGACATACGCAATCAGAAACGAAATGGGCAGCATCCACAAAAGCCTCCAGTAGACGCCAGAAAGAAATTTCGTCCCAACCACTGCATAAAACAGGGGATTAAAGAAAAACAGCAGTACTGCCACTGATGGAAAGAAGAGTTTCTTCCGAACCTCTTTTCCCAGGAACAGACAGCAAATCAATGCCGCGATAAAGAGCATCCAGTGCGCCAGGCCGCTTCTGCCTCCTATGAAATTCAGAAATTCATTCCAAACACCATAACAATACGTGATCATTCCGTTTCCTCAACCAATCAGATAGTATAAAAGATACAGGCCGCAGGGAACCGCCGCCATCCATATCGCGAGCAGCTTTTTCAGGCTTCTGTTGTAACAAAAATCTATCGCGCCATAAAGGAACAGCAGCGCAGGCACCGTCACGATGCCGATGCCGGATAAAAGGCAGGCGGCGTTGCTTACCACATACAACAAAACAATCCAGCCCCTGTGATACTCTTTCTGCAAAATTTGGTACATCAAATAGAAGCATAGCGGCAGCATCAGACTCGCGCAGACTGCCTTCCCCTGCCAGATACGGAGCAGAAGCATGGAGGCAAGGGTGTGCGTGGAGGTATATCCCCACAGATGGATCACCGACAAAAACAGCAGAAATACCAGCACCTTTTCCACCGGCGGGCGTTTTTCCCGCTCCCCTTTCAACAATGCGCCGCCAATCAGATAATAGACTCCGTAGCACAGGAGAATCAAAAAGAACGGCAGATAGGTGTGTGACAGCACCGCCGGCGGTATGCCGCTCATTTTACTGCACATGGCAATGTACATCGCCCAGGGCGAGGTGAAATCTTTCCGCACCTCTCCTTCATTCCAGTACAGCTGGTCGATGGTGATGGGGTCGTCCCAATACATGGTGTCATGCTCCACCGCCGACACTTCCTCGGAAACAAATCTGGCGTCGTCGTCGTCCCTGTGCTCGTACCGCGCCGGAATATATGCCTGCACCAGGATGAAAACCACCAGCAATGCGCCAAAGATCCACGTCCAAAGTCCGCCTGCCCCATTGCCGGATTCTGACGGGAACGTTTGAACCTCTACGATAGGCTTCCCTCTCTCTATCCTTTCGCTCCAACGCCGCAGCACAAGGTAAAACGATACCAGTGCCAGAAAAAGTATCACCGCTTTCCATACCGCAAGGGCTTTGGTGAGCGGCGCGTGGAATGCCACCATCGGCACTAAGACGATCTGGGCGGCCGCCAGCATCGTGCTAAAGCCCAGTACGAGCGTGTGCAGAAAACGCTCCCAGTTTCCGCGGATGTTCAATGCTTCCACCCACAGAATCCCAATCCATGCCGGAAGCGCCACAAACAAAACGCTCATAAACAGGATGTCCCGATTATTCATAAATTAAAACTCCGTCTATATGGATGCCATTGACGTCCGCTGTATTTTTCGCACGGTACAGGCACTCATTTTTCACTGTCCGTCTGCCGCATACCACAAAGGTCTTGTTGCATAATTTTGATACGGCATACGCTTCCGCCGCCTTTGACGCATCCGCGCTATTGATTACGATGCATTCATAGTTTTGGCCCATATCCTCCACAAATGCGGCAAACCGTTTGTTTCCTGCAATATCCAATCCCTTCTCTGTTTCCGGATTCCTGCAGACGGCATCCAAATAAGCGTTCATTGCCAGCGGCGTTACTTTGTCCGCCTCCCCCAGCACATAACTGCTGATGGAATGGGTTTCCGCTCCGGCCTCTTCCCCTCCCGCAAGGTCAATATACAGTGTCTTTTTCTGCTCGTTGGCGTAGCTCATTGCCAATTTCAAAGCGGCGTCTTTTTTAGGACACTGCAAGGTCACACAGCTTACCTTGTTGCAGGAAACCGTTTCATCCTTTAAGAAAAGTGCGGCTTTTTTGAATGCCTCTTCGTTATCTGCGCCTTCTTTTAACACGTCCATCACATCTGCATCCAGACACTGGCGGATTTCCTCTGCATCCTTCGGTTTTTTATAAATCAGCATCCAGAACGTATAACATACGACCTCTACAATGATTCCCAGCAGGATGCCAGCCGTCACTGCCTTTAAGACAGCTTTCCTGAAATCCTCCTGCGTAATGGTGTAAGTCTTTAATTTCGCAATTTCACTGGTAGCATACGGCGCATCTAAGACGCTGACGCATTCCTGGCCAATCATTTCCTCACAGGTGACCGCCGTTGCGGCAATCAGTCCATCCATAAAATTCGTCGCTTCCACCTCATCAACAATGGAATAATCCCCATGGCTCGCAGGAAAGGTCACATAGAAGGATACCACATCCGAATTTTCCCCATGCTCCGTATCAAATAAATTCTGGTATTCCTGCACGGTCAGCTCATATCCGGTGATCTCCCTAAAGTTCTGGTAAGCCCGATTGCTTGCCGCAATTTTCCGGATATTGTTGACACGCTCGCTTGGCTCCGCGTCGCTATAGAGGCTGACGAATAAAGACGCTACAATCTGCTGCCGGTTTTCATACACTTCGTTTTCCACATACTGGTGCAATGAGGTGTATTTGTATCCACCAAGAACTCCCGCGCATAAGACGGCAAGGATCGCCGCCAGCCACCACATTCTTAAGTTGTATCGGATAATCTCCGCTATACTGTATTCTTTGTCCATCCTGTACTCTCTGCTCATCTTTGCTCTCCTTTCAAAGTTCCTGTTTTATTCCCCATCCTTTTCAAACACGACTTTTATGGTCTTTAGAAGGATCTTAATGTCAAGGCCGATGCTCCAGTTGTCAATATACTGTACATCCAGCTTTACCACATCTTCAAAGTCCTTAATATTATTTCTCCCGCTCACCTGCCAAAGTCCGGTAATCCCCGGCTTTGCGCTTAACCGCCTTTTCTGGTGGGATTCATACTGCCGAAATTCGTCCACCGTCGGGGGCCTTGTCCCCACCAGGCTCATGTCCCCTTTTAACACATTGAAAAACTGGGGAAGCTCATCAATGCTGGTTTTCCGTATGAATCTTCCCACTCTGGTGATGCGGGGGTCGTCTTTCATCTTAAACATAAACCCTTTCATCTCGTTTTGGCTTTCCAGCTCTTTTTTCCGCTCCTCTGCATCCTGATACATGGAACGGAATTTATAGATCTCAAAAAACCTTCCGTTTTTTCCCACCCGCTTCTGTGAGAAAAACAGGGGGCCCGGAGACTCGATTAGCAGCGGAGGAGCCAGAAAAACCGTTACCACAGCCGTAATGAACAGCCCCACCAGCGCGCCGACGATATCCATCATACGCTTTACAAACAGCATCTTCCAGTCGTAATGCTGATTTGTAAAAGTCACGACCGGAATCCTTCCCATCATGTCGAAGCTTTTATAATAGTCAAATTTGTTCAGTATTTCGATACTCACATGGACGGTAGCGCCCATGTCCTCAAACTTTGCCACTACCTGGGCAAGGGATTCCCCGCTGTCATAGGGGACGCTGATAAATACTTCATCCACAATCTGTTCCTTGGCATACTGGAACATATTGGCATAAGTCGCCACTACGGGCACGCCCTCATACCATTTTCCCACCTGGTTGTCGTCAATGACGGCAATGCTGGAGAGGCGGTGCGACCAGTCATTGGAATTTTCCAGCTCAGCCAAAATATCCTCCACCCGGTCGGACGTCGTCACCAAAAACACCTGGTTGGTGCCGCGTTTGTAGCGGTAAATCCGTAATAGATAATATTTCAGCACCACATGGGCGAGGAAAAACAAGACCAGATTAATCCCTGCAATGCAAAAATACACGCCGCGGGACGCATCCGCATTGTTATGCTGCAAAAAGATAGTCAGAGCCGTCACGAAAATCAGGATGACACTGGCTTTGATGCCCGCCCACAATTCCATCAGCGCGCTTCGCCGGATGAAATTGCTCTCAATGTCCGAAAACAGCATCACCAGCATATAGGCCACGAAAACAATCCCAAGGCTTTGCAGCAATTCCGTTCGCATATTCTCCACGGATACATTCCGATAGTTTACCAGCCACAGATAGCCGCCTCCGAAATAACTGAGCAGGAAACACGCCATGTCCGCCAGCAGTAATATTACATTTTGTATTTTCTCTCTCGATTGGTACATACGAAACCCTCTCTTATAACGCCGCCGTTTCATAGACTGCTTCATATTTCCCCAGGGTAAAATGAAGATTCCAGTTCTTCCCCGGAGGCGCAACCCAAACACAGTCAAACCCAAACTCCGGTTTGGTCACCTGGTGGATCTTAAGCGTCTCCGCCACATCCCACCGCTCGTTCCTATGGATTTCCACCGGCATTCTTTTTCCATCGCCATCCGTCACATGAAGATGTACCGGAAGCGTCCTGCCATCTTTTACCCGCGCTAACGCCCAACCGCTGCAGACCACTGTGCCGTCCTGGTAATCCTGCCGATCGATGTGGAACTGGATCCTCCTCACCTTCATCCATTCCTCTTCCCGGAACCATAGTTCCCCATCGCCAAATTCCTGCTGAGGCGATCCCAGAGACATAATCTTGGTTCCCATGAGCCTTTGCATATTGCGCACAGGAAGGGCATCTTTCCCAAGGTAACGCTGAAACTGCCGTTCCATCTCCATGAAAACCTGCTGCATTGCCTCGTCTATCCCCGCAAGCTCCATCAGCTGGGGCAGGGTCCACTCGGTATCATTTAGTATCTGGTAATAGGTAAAATATAATGCCCGATAAATCATAAATTGTTTCGGAACGGGAAAGAGAAACGTCCATTCATAGTCAATGATGCCCCAATGATATTCGCCTGGCTTTCTGCCGCTTTGGATTTCTGACGCTGATACCAGGATATTGGAAAAAATCAAATCAATGTCACAGACCTCCGCCGCCTTCGTATCCTCCGGAAGGGAGACTTCGCCGAACACCTTTACAAATCCTTCCGTAACCCGAAAGGGCACGCTTCCTCCTTCTTCTAAAACCCGGCTGATATAATCCGTCAGAATTTCCCTTACCCTGCCATGGTTCCGCCGGTGGACTGCCTCCTCCATCACTTCCTGCAGGGTCATGCCCCGCACGAAGGGAAACCGCGCCGCATTCTCTTCCCTTTCACATTTACAGAACACGATCTTCGAGTTGGCGTACTTCTCCGATAATTGATCGTAAGCCTCCTTCATGTGATCGATATGCCTCTCCCCTTCGGGATACAGGCAGCGTTTGTAGACGGCGATTTCCCCCTCTTCCGTCTTGACCACATCGGTGCGGATGGCAAAGTTCTTCGCCCGCTCGCTGGAATATTTTGTGTAATACAGTTCCCGCTTCCTCGTCCTATTCATCTGTTCCCCTAACGCACAGGCTTCAATCAGGAACGAATTGGAAAACTCCGGAAACAGCCCCTCCGAAACAAGTCCGTCGAACACCCTTTTCTCCTCAAACAGTTCGTACCTGTCTCCGTCAAAATTCCTGCGGTTGTCTGCTAACTCTCCCCGCTCCGGCTGGCAATTATCGGAATACAAAACCGAGGGGAATTTATGATCGGGATAGGGGTAAAACCACTGAAGGATCTCAAAACCGTTTTTTTCAAAAAATTCCTCATACTCGCGCTTGGAATAGCATCGCTCCGCTCTCTCATCCGGATATCCTTCCACCCCGGCGAAATACTCTCCCGCATATTCCTCCTTACATCCGGCAAAATACTTCAAACCGAAGCGGTTTGCATCTGCCAGAAATATCCTTCCGCCTTCCGCTAAAAGCTTTTTCAGTATCAAAAACTGCCCGGCGATTTCGTATGTTCTCCCCGCGATGAAAATAACGTCAAATTTCTGGTCGCACGCCTGGGCGAAGTCCTCTCCGGTACATACCCAAAGCCCCTGGCTTCCTTTGCACCTTTCCCGGATAATCTGCGCCTCCTGCTCCGTTTTCGTGACGGCCGTCACATCTCCCGTCATCTCTAGCAGTTTCCCCGTGAGGGCGCCGCATTCCGCATGAAGCTCTAACACCCGCATCCCCTTTTCCAACAGCAGGGAACTCACCAGGTTTTCCCTCGCTTCCGATAAGTGGTACAAATACCGGTAATCTGCTTTTTCCTCGATAATTCTCTGATAAGCGTCTCTGTTATTCTCTTTTACAATCTCAAAAAGTTCTCCTAACTCTTCCAAAATGCAAAACCCTCTCTCGTTTAATCTGCCACTTTTTCAATGGTTGTCTCAGAATTCATATCATAAAATCCGACGGTATTCTTATCCGACACTACCGTCACTCCCACTACGTCATAGAGGCGGTGGTAAGCGCGAAATTCCCCGCCCACATAGCCGGTACAGCTAATGGACAGCAGGTATTCCCCGCCCTGTAAATCCATCTGCTGGCGGAATGTCGCCACATAAATCTCCCCTGCTTTCGCTAAGCCGACGCCGACCTTTTCAAACATGGTGTTGGTCCCCGTCACCGCCGTTCCCTGGACAGTCTTAAAGGTATACGTAAAAATGGGGTCTAAGATGTCCGCCTGAAACTGCACCTTTGATTTTATTTCAAACGTCGTCCCCTTCTGAATGCAGTTGGTGTAGTTTCCATATTCATCAATCAGGGCAAAATCTATGATTTCCGCCTCGCCGTTTCCATACTCGTTCACATCGGGATTTAGCTGGTAATTGGATTTCCAAAGCCTCTTATCCGCCTGCCCTTTCTGTTCCAATACTTTCCCGCCCTGAATTTTATCGGAATTTTTTAAAAGCACCTTTTTGTAAAGGTTAATCATGTCTTTGGCGTTGCCCTCTTCCAGCTTATCTCCCTTGTTCAGCAGAATCACCCGGTCGCAGTACTTTGCCACACTGCTGATATCGTGGCTCACAAAGAGAATCGTCTTGCCCTGGGCTTTGAAATCCTCAAATTTTTTATAGCACTTCGCCTGGAAAAATACGTCTCCCACAGACAACGCCTCATCCACAATCAAAATCTCCGGGTCAATGTTAATCGCCACTGCAAAGGCGAGGCGCACGAACATCC
>CANQUZ010000022.1 GCA_947627165.1 uncultured Roseburia sp. | reverse complement strand
TGGCATGGGACTTATCCTGCTTGCTATGGTGATTAACATAGCCAATGCCATCCGGGCGAAGGACATGGGCCGGGCGCTCTTTAGCCCCAGCGGCGTTTCCGGCATCCTGTGTTACGGCTGCGCGGTCGTCTGCCTCATCCTCTATGTGAAAGGGTATCCGCTGCCGGCGACGGGAATTTTGGCAGTGGCGGTGGGATTGCCCCTGGCGGCCATTCTGTTAAAGGAGCCCCTTTCAAATCTGTTGGAGCATAAGCGTAGCATTTTCCCGGAGGGGAGCAAGGGGATGTTCTTTGTGGAGGCGTTGGTAGAACTGTTTGACGTGGTATTAAGCTACGCTACCAACAGCATTTCCTTTGTCCGCGTGGGAGCCTTTGCCTTAAGCCATGCGGGAATGATGGGGGTGGTGCTGACCCTGGCAGGGTATGAGAGCGGTTCCCCGAATCTTATCGTGGTGATTCTTGGCAATCTCTTGGTCACGGGGCTTGAGGGGTTAGTCGTGGGAATACAGGTGCTGCGTCTGGAGTATTATGAGATGTTCAGCCGGTTTTATAAGGGTTCAGGCAAACCCTTCCAATCCTTTTTTTCTAAAAAGCAGTAAAAAATAAGTCAGGAGGAAATGAAATTATGACACAGACCGTTTTAACAGTAATCTTGATTTTAAGCATGGCGCTTCCCTTCGGAGGGTATTATTTCAGCAAAAGGAAAGCGCACAGCTTCAAAATTTCTTTAGGGGTGAATCTGCTGCTGTTTTTTGGGACTCTGGTGACGGCGGATATGCTGTTATTCAGCGGCCACATTTATGGGGCGCAGGAGGCAGCCGCTGCTTCGGCAGAAGGATGGAGATACATTGCGGCAGCGTTATCCACCGGGCTTTCCTGCATCGGAGCAGGCGTGGCGGTTGCCAGCGCGGCATCGGCGGCGATTGGGGCGTTGAGCGAGGACTCCGGCATTATGGGAAAGGCTTTGATTTTTGTGGCGTTGGCTGAGTCGATTGCGCTGTATGGATTATTGATCTCTTTCTCTATACTTGGATAAAAAGGAAACAGGAAGGATTGTCAGAAGAAATAGGCAGGAGAGGCTGCTGTGCGGCTTTTGACTGCGGTTCTTCCAACGGATACGTTCTCAAAATGGAGGAAGTCATGAAAATGTTTTTGATTAGCGACAATGTGGATACCTACACCGGAATGCGGTTAGCCGGCATAGAAGGGGTCGTGGTGCATGAGCGGGAAGAGCTGGAGCGGGAGTTGGACAGAGTACTGCAGGATTCGGAAATCGGCATTGTGCTCTTGACAGAGAAGTTTCAGCGGGATTTTCCGGATTTGGTAGACGAGGCGAAGATGAAACACAGGCTGCCGCTGTTTGTGGAGATACCGGACCGCCATGGAACCGGAAGAAGCAGGAACTTTATTACAGATTATATGAGCGAGGCAATCGGGCTTAGACTTTAAGGGGACCAAAAGAAAGGCATTCGGTTTTATCCGACAAGAGAAACTGCCGGGGAAACGGTCTTGGCAGATGTTGCTCTTGCGGTTCCCCGGACGCATAGATTCTCGGAATGGGGGATGATCATGGAAATCAATGAAAAACTGGATATTTTCTATGAAGCGGCCATTGCGGCGGCCAACAAGCAGAGTGAAGAAATTTTAGAGGAACAAAAACGCACCTACCAGCAGGCAATCGAAACCTATGAAAGAAATAAGCAGGAAGAGCAAAAGCTGTGGGAGTGCGCCATGGAGGCAAAGATAAAGAAAGAGGCGAACCGCAGCATCTCCGAACAGATGCTGCAGCAGAAGCGCATCTACCACGCGGCGGAGGAGGCAAAGAAAGAGGAATTATTCGCCATAGTGGAAGAAAAGCTGAGGGCATTCCGCAATACCAGGCAGTATGAAGAATTTTTAATACACCACATCAGGCAGGCGGAGGCCTATGGGAGAGGGGAAGAAGCCGTCATCTACCTTTCGCCTTCGGATGCGGGGAAGAAAGCCGTGTTAGAGCAGGAGACGGGCGTGGAGCTGACGCTGAGCGAGGAAGACTTTTACGGCGGAATCCGAGCCGTGTTCCCTGGGAAACATATGTTGATGGATGAGTCTTTTGCAGGCAGGCTCCGTCAGGAGAGAGAGGGCTATACATGGGCGTAACAGGAAAAATTTACGGAATCAACGGACCGGTCGTATCCATTTTGGGAAATCTCGGATTTCAAATGAACGAGATGGTTTATGTGGGAGAGACGCGTCTGGTCGGGGAAGTCATCGGACTGACGAAAGAAAAAACCACCATCCAGGTTTACGAAGAGACTTCCGGCTTAAAACCAGGGGAAACCGTGGAAGGGACGGGCGGCGCAATCAGCATTACCTTAGCTCCTGGCATCTTAAACAATATTTTTGACGGAATTGAGCGTCCCCTGCAGGCGATCGCAGATGTCCACGGCGTCTTTATCCCCAAAGGGGCGGAGGTGGATTCGCTGGATCGGAAGAAACGGTGGGAAACCAATGTCATCGTGCAGCCCGGTGAGCGTGTGGGGCCGGGAAGCGTCATTGCCACTGTGCAGGAGACGAAATCCATTGTGCACCGGGTTATGCTGCCGCCGGGCGTATCGGGGGAAGTTTTGTCCGTCCTGCCGGATGGGGCTTACACCATAGAGGAGGAGCTGGCGCGGATCAAAACGGACAGCGGGGAAGAGCGCGTCCTTACCATGGCGCAGAAATGGCCCATCCGCATCCCCAGGCCTGTGGCAAAGCGTTATCCCGCAGACCGCCCCCTCGTGACGGGGCAGCGGATTTTGGATACGCTCTTTCCCATTGCAAAGGGCGGCACGGCGGCAATCCCCGGCGGGTTTGGCACGGGAAAGACGATGACTCAGCACCAGTTAGCGAAATGGTGCGATGCAGATATCATTATTTATATTGGCTGTGGGGAGCGCGGCAATGAGATGACGAATGTCCTGGAAGAGTTTGGGGAGCTGGAAGACCCCCAGACAGGGCACCTTTTGATGAACCGCACCGCATTAATCGCCAATACGTCCAATATGCCTGTGGCGGCAAGGGAGGCAAGCATCTATACGGGCATCACCCTGGCGGAGTATTATCGGGATATGGGATATCATGTGGCGATTATGGCGGATTCCACTTCCCGGTGGGCGGAAGCTCTGAGAGAGCTGTCGGGACGCTTAGAGGAAATGCCGGCGGAGGAAGGGTTTCCGGCATATTTGGCCTCCCGCCTTTCCGCCTTCTATGAGCGCGCCGGATATGTGGAAAACTTAAACGGCAGCGACGGCAGCGTGACCATCATTGGAGCGGTGTCGCCCCAGGGCGGTGATTTTTCCGAGCCGGTCACCCAGAATACCAAGCGGTTTGTGCGCTGCTTTCTTGCCTTGGATAAATCTCTGGCATATGCAAGGCACTATCCCGCCATTAACTGGCTTACCAGCTATTCCGAGTATGTGGGGGAT
This sequence comes from uncultured Roseburia sp., assembly GCA_947627165.1. Taxonomy (GTDB): domain Bacteria; phylum Bacillota; class Clostridia; order Lachnospirales; family Lachnospiraceae; genus Roseburia. The sequence continues at coordinate 13,930 of CANQUZ010000022.1, read as the reverse complement.
TTGTCCGATTGGTACAGCAACCATATCGGAGTCAATTTTGTGGCCTGCCGGAACAGGATTCTCGATATCCTGACAACGGAAAACAGGCTCAATGAAATCGTCAAGCTGATTGGGAGCGATGTGCTGCCCGACGACCAGAAATTAATCTTAGAGATTGCAAGGGTGATACGCCTCGGATTTTTGCAGCAGAATGCTTTCCATAAGGAAGATACCTTTGTGCCGATGGAAAAACAGCTGAAAATGATGGAAGTGATTTTGCACCTTTATGAGCGGTGCAAGGCGTTGATTGACATGAATATGCCCATGGCGCTTCTGAGGGAAAGCGATGTATTTGAAAAAATCATTGCCATCAAATATGACGTGCCCAATCAGGAATTAGCGCTTTTTGACAACTATGACAGAATGATTGAAGAATTTTATCAACACTTGATGGCAACCAATGCCTGAGGTTTTGAGAAAGGAAAAAGTTATGTCGATGGAATATTTAGGCTTAAGCGAAATCAACGGCCCTCTGGTAGCCATTGAGGGAGTGGAGGGAGCCTTTTATGATGAAATCGTAGAGCTGGCGGCGGAAGGAAAAAAGAAGCTGGGGCGCATCGTGGAAATCAATGAGGATAAGGCGGTGATACAGGTGTTTGAGAGCACGGCGGGACTGTCGCTGTTAAACACCCATACGGTTTTAACAGGCCGACCCATGGAAATCGCCTTGTCGGAGGACTTGCTGGGCAGGACGTTTAACGGAATCGGCCAGCCCATTGACGGATTAGGGCCGATTCGGGCGGAGGTCACAAGGGACGTCAATGGGCAGCCCATGAATCCCTGCGCCAGAGAATACCCGCGGAATTACATCCGCACCGGCATTTCCGCCATCGACTGCCTCACCACTTTGATTCGGGGGCAGAAACTGCCGATTTTCTCTGGGAACGGACTTCCCCATGATGAACTGGCGGCTCAAATCGTAGAGCAGGCAAGCCTGGGGGGAGAGGGGCAGGAGCATGAGAAATTCGCAGTCGTGTTTGCCGCTATGGGGGTAAAACATGACGTGGCGGAATATTTCAGGCGCAGATTTGAGGAGTGCGGCGCCAGTTCCCATGTGGTAATGTTTTTAAATCTCTCCAATGACCCGGTGGTAGAGCGTCTGATTACCCCAAAAGTGGCGCTGACAGCGGCGGAATATCTGGCATTTGAAAAAAATATGCACATCCTTGTGATTTTAACCGACATGACCTCCTTTGCGGAGGCGATGCGGGAGGTTTCCTCCCTGAAAGGGGAAATCCCAAGCCGGAAAGGGTATCCGGGCTATCTCTACAGTGAGTTTGCAGCCATCTATGAGCGCGCCGGCATCGTGAAGGGATCTTCCGGTTCGGTGACGCAGCTTCCGATTTTAACCATGCCAAACGATGACATCACCCATCCGATACCGGACTTGACGGGGTATATCACCGAGGGGCAGATCGTGTTAGAGCGGTCCCTGCACCAGAAAAACATCTATCCGCCCATCAATGTGCTGCCCTCCCTGTCACGCTTGATGAAAGACGGCATCGGGGCGGCATATACCAGGGAAGACCATCAGGATGTGGCAAACCAGCTTTTTTCCTCCTATGCGAGAGTGGGGGAGGCGCGGGCGCTTGCCAGCGTCATCGGCGAGGACGAACTCTCCCCGATGGATAAGAAGTATTTGCAGTTTGGAATTGCTTTTGAGCAGGAATTTGTGGGGCAGGCAAACAACGAAGACCGCACCATAGAAGAAACCTTAGATATCGGCTGGCGGTTGCTTCACATACTGCCCAAAGAGGAGTTGGACCGGATTGACACGAAAATACTGGAAAAGTACTATCAGCCGTAACGAAAGGGGAGGTGACCGATGGATCCCAATACATTTCCCACCAAAGGAAATCTGATTCTGGCTAAAAATTCGCTGGAACTGTCCCGGCAGGGCTTTGACCTGATGGACAAAAAAAGAAACATCCTGATTCGGGAACTGATGGAACTGATTGCGGAAGCGACGGACATCCAGGAAGAGATTGACGCTACCTTCACCAATGCCTACCGGGCGCTGCAGAAAGCCAATATCCAGATGGGCATCCACGAGGTGGAGCAGGTAGCCTACGCCATCCCGGTGGAGAACTCCATTCGGATTAAGCGGCGCAGCGTCATGGGAACGGAAATCCCAAAGGTGGAGTATGACAAAACAGAGCGGAAGCCGTCCTATTCTTTTTACCACACGAAAATGTCTTTGGATGAGGCCTGCGAGCAGTTTGAAAAAGTCAAAGAGCTGACCATACGGTTGGCAGAAGTGGAAAATTCCGCCTACCGCCTTGCCTCAAATATCAAAAAAACACAAAAACGCGCTAATGCGCTGCAAAATATCACGATCCCGAAATACGAGAGCCTGGTAAAAGAAATACAGGAGTATTTAGAGGAAAAGGAGAGGGAAGAATTTACCCGTCTGAAAGTGATTAAGAAAACAAAGGCGTAAAAAGAAAAATCGCACAATGTCCGATTATTTTCTCCATACCCTTGTCGGTATGGAGAAAATAAGAGTTCATCGTGCGGTATTTTTGTGTTTGGCGGCATACGTCGATGGGAAAAGACGGATGCCTGTGAGGTAAGTTTCCGTAAAATAGAAAAGTAAGTTTCATTGGCTGCTCCTTATGAGATTTTTTTCTGTGCGGGGACGAAAACCTTGTTGCTGATGGAAATAAAATCCTGATACCATCGCAATGTATCTGTATAAGCTTTTTGTACTGCAGCCATTTCAATATGGTGTAAAACCATCAGTCTTGACACTTCCTGCCAGTCTCCCGCCTCATAATGTGTCACAAAGGAAAGGGCGTCCGCAAAGATCCCGGTGTGGTTTAACAGGGCGCACCGGATATCTTTTGAAACCTTTACCATCTTTAACGCGCGTTCCATCGGCTTGTCTAACATGATGTCAAGGATGGACAAGAGTCCTGTTAAATATAATTCAGAAGATTTTTGGCCAAGTCCAAAGGAGGGAGCCATCGTTTCTGCAAATTCAGCCCGAAACAGGGAAATCCGGATGACCTCATTGGGCATATCGCTGGAAAGCTCTTTGATGACGGCGGTGTTAATCCAGCGTTTGAGCTCTTCCTCTTCCATGACGGATGCCGCCTGCTGGATGGAAGTCACGTCGGAGTAGGCGGTCATTGTATGGATCATCTCCAGCAGCAGGAGAATGAGCGCAGTGTCGCGCCCAATGATATCAGCGATTCTGTCCCAGTCGAAATGATCCGTGTTGACTAAATTCATGAGCTGGATATAGTTGATTTTTAAGGGCGCCAGTTCGTTGGAACCGTGGGTGACAGGCCGCCGGAAGAAGCTTCCCTCAAATAAAAAGCAGCTGTTGTTGCTGACGAGCTTCTTAAAGGTGTCCATATCCTTGATATTGGAGGCTACGAGCTTCAGCCCGGGATAATGTTTGTTGAAATAAACGCGGGCTTTGTTAATGTTCACCTTCTGACTGTCAATGAGGATATAGTTCATTAATTTCAGGATAGGTGCGCATGATTCGTAGCTGTGGACCGAAAGGTTGCGGACTGCCAACCGGTAGCCGAGTTTTTTTAGCTCCTTCAGACGATCCAGATACATTTTGGTGGGCGATATGGTATCGTCAATCATCAAAACTAAATGGGAATGAGGCTCGCTGCACTGGCTGGGAATATCGGAAAAGATGGAAACATTTCCGATGGATATAAAAAACTCCCGGCTGGGGGAGGTTGTCTTCCACCCCATCGCCTCTATTACTTCAAGTCCTTCAATGTAAGTGGCTCCATCATTTTTTGCGGTTCCTGAAAAATTAGGATGCAGCAAAAAGTTGTACCTTTGTGAAAATAGTGAATAAGCGCTGACGTTTAAATTTTCATCAAATAAAGGAATTAATGTAACTAACATAGACATCTCTCCTAACTAGTAAAAAATTGTAAATAAACTATTGAATCAACCCCACACTTTTTTATACACATTTTTCCTTGAAATAGTTATTTGCTACTATTAATACCATAATATGAAAAGATTTTCAAATATAATTTTGCGAAAAATAGCAGTTTTTTGTTAAAATAAGCGAAGATTACAGTTTTTTACTTGAAATTCCATTAAAATAGTGAATTAGTACAATCCCCCCTTCCGCAGGAAGAATTTCCAGATAGAACTCTTGGAAATAGTAAAAAGGTACTAAGTACTAAAGTACTAAACACATTATACCACATTCTAAAATTTTTTCCATACTTAAAAAAAAAAATTTAAAGATATGAATGAAAACGGTTTGCGGGAAAAAAGAAATGACTTGATATTTTGTGAAAACTGTGGAAAACTAAAATCAGGAAATTATAAAACCCATAGGAAGAGCAGAGGGGGAAAAGAAAGGTGGTTTTTCATGTTAAATCAATGGAAGGAAGCGGAGAGGCCGCAAGAAGAGGATCTTGTGGCAAGGCTTAAGGCGGCAAGGGAAAAATTAGAGGATCAGCAGCTAAAGATAAAAGAACATAAGCTGCCGGTGTTAGTGCTGGTGGAGGGCTGGGGAACGGCTGGAAAAGGCCACCTGATCGGACAGATGATCCGGAACATAGACCCGCGTTTTTTTAAAGTGGTCAGTATGCAGGCACCCACGGAGGAAGAGAAGAGAAGGCCCTTTTTGTACCGCCATTTTGCCAATATTCCGGAGGCGGGGAAGTTTTGTTTTTTAGATTCCGGATGGATGAACGATATTATGCGGGGGCGGTTTTATGACGGTATGGACGACCAGGAGTATGCGGACCGCATTGAAAGCGTTAAGCGGTTTGAGCGGCAGCTGACAGACAATGGCTATCTGGTGGTCAAGCTGTTCCTTCATATAGGAAAGAAGGAACAGGAGAAACGGATTAACCGCCTGCTGCTCGAAAAAGACACCAGATGGCGGGTTGGCAAGAGGGACCATTGGCAGAATGCGCACTACGACTTCTGCAGGGAAGCGTTTGACAGTTACCTGAAAGAGACGAATATGCCGTCAGCGCCCTGGTATATCATTGATGCAAAATCCAAAAAATGGACGGAGCTGCAGGCCTTGGAGATCCTCACAGAGGGGATTGAGGTGGCGCTTTCCAATAACGCCATGGCGGTGCCGATTTTGCAGAACGTATTCCCCATGGAAAAGATGCCCCTGCTCTCCGAGATTGAGCTGGATAAACGTTTAGATGAGGCGACTTACAAAAGCCAGCTAAAACGGCTGCAGAAACGTCTGGGAGAACTGCATAACCGCCTTTACCGCAAGAAAGTGCCGGTGATTATCGCCTATGAAGGATGGGATGCGGCAGGAAAGGGCGGAAATATCAAACGCATTACAGGGGCCCTTGACCCGAGGGGCTATGAGGTACACCCCATTGCCAGCCCGGAGCCCCATGAGAAGGCAAGGCACTACCTCTGGCGGTTTTGGACAAGGCTGCCAAAGACCGGGCACATTGCCATTTTTGACCGTACCTGGTACGGCAGGGTTATGGTAGAGCGGCTGGAGGGGTTCTGCAGTGAGAATGACTGGAAACGCGCCTACAATGAGATTAACGAGTTTGAAAAAGAGCTGTGCGATTGGGGAGCCGTGGTCATCAAGTTCTGGGTGCAGATTAATAAGGAAACCCAGTTAGAGCGCTTTACTTACCGGCAGAATACGCTGGAAAAACGGTGGAAGATTACGGAAGAGGACTGGCGCAATCGGGAGAAGTGGGATTTGTATGAGGAAGCCGTCGATGAAATGATCCAAAAGACCAGCACCGCCTATGCGCCCTGGCATATTTTAGAGTCTGTGGACAAAAGATACGCCCGGATAAAGGCACTGCAGATCGTGATTGAAGAACTGGAAAAAGTATTGTAAAAGGCTATGGGCTGCAGATGAGGAAAAGAAAGAACAGAGGCGAAAGATGAAACAGGAAACTTACCGGAACATGATGGAAACGATGCGGGAGAAGCCGAGGAGAGTGCGGCTGATCCAAAGAGTCAATCAGCTTTTGACGGGGATTGTGTTTTTTTCCTATCCCCTGTTTTTAGGGACGCTTTTAATAGAGAAGAGCGATTTCCTGCTCCGGGCGGTCATCGTGCCGGCAGTCTCTTTTGCGGCCGTGACCGTATTCCGCCGTATGTTCAATGCGCCCCGTCCTTATGAGAAATTTGGCGTGCCGCCGGTTTTGGAAAAAGACACAAGCGGAAAATCTTTCCCAAGCCGCCATGTGGTTTCTGTATTTCTGATTGCCGCCACGGTATTTGTCCATCGTCCCGATGCGGGGATACTGCTGGGCATCCTGGGAATCATCCTGGGGATTATCCGCGTTGTGGGAGGCGTGCATGAGCCGCGGGACGTAATCGCTGGCATGGCGGCAGGGATACTATGCGCATATGTGGGCTATTACCTCATTCCATAGAGGGAGAGGGCTTTTGCTGCCTGCGGTACTCCCGCGGCGTCTGCCCAAAACGCTTTTTAAAGATTCGGTTAAAATAAGATAAATTTTCAAACCCGACTTCCGCTGCGATGGCGAGAATGGAAGAGTCGGAGGAGAGCAGCAGGCGTGCCGCCATGGTAAGGCGGTATTCGTTGAGGTATTCGATAAAGGAAGTCCCCATGGTATTTTTAAAGTATTTCATGAAGTGGGACTGGCTTAGCCCGACTTCCGCCGCCATCTCTTCAATGGTAAGCTTGTTCATATAATGATTTTCCATATATTTTAAAATCAGCTTCATTTTTTCTAAGGACTTATAATTTTTCTGCGGGGGCTGTTTTAAGCTGCACTTGTGGAAGAGAATAAAAAAGAGCATAAAAAGCTGGCTCTTGATAAAGAGCTGGTAGCCGAGGGGGTGCGTTTTGCTGATTTCGTCATTGGCGTCCACGCAGGATGCAATCTCCGGGTAGCAGGGATGCCCCGGGGCGTAGAGGATTGGGACGGAGATTCCGCCCTGCAGCAGCGGCAGGAAGAAATCCGTGGTGCAGGCGTCCGTCTTTTTGGAAATCAGGAGATTGGGGTGGAAAATAATATTTTCATATTCCATGCTGTTCTCCCCAAGCTGCTCAATGGAGTGGAGCTGTCCGGGCAGGATGAGGGCAATCGTGCCTGCGGACACTTCATAGGGGGTAAAATCCACAGTGATCATGCCGGAGCCTTTTTTGATATAGACGAGCTCCACTTCATCATGCCAATGGATAGGAACATACTGAAAATCCAGAGGGATGGAGCAGGGATAAGTAATGTAGGGAAACAAGGGATTTCCGTGTGAAATTTTTTCCTGGTAGTTTTCGTATTCTAAAATATTCATGATAGAATTGTACCATTTTTTGACGATATATTACAAGAAAAAAATGGAAAAGGAACCTATAATGAAACCGTATCAGAAAGAGGAAAGAAAATGCGTGGAGGTGCTTCCCTGGAAAAACCACGAAACGATGTATGGAAACCGGAACATTCGGGAAGTATCCAAAGATAGGAAAATAGCACAGGAACCTGGAAAGGCAGCGGCGCGAAGCGTCAGAATGGAGGGAATATGGATTTACAGAACACCGTAACCAAAAGATATGGGAAACCAATTTCCCAGTGCAGCAATGAGGAACTCTATGCTTCCTTATTAGAACTGGTAAAAGAAATGGCAAAAGACAAAGAGAGCATTGCCGGAAAGCGTAAATTATATTATATTTCCGCGGAGTTTCTAATCGGGAAGTTATTGTCAAACAACTTAATCAACCTGGGGATTTATGAGGAAGTGAAACAGATCCTGGAAGAACATGGAAAGAGCCTTGCAGAGATTGAAGAGACAGAACCGGAACCGTCCTTGGGAAATGGCGGTCTGGGACGCCTTGCGGCCTGCTTTCTCGACTCTATCGCAAGCCTTGGCTTAAACGGCGACGGCGTGGGGTTAAATTACCACTATGGTTTATTTAAGCAGGTATTTGAAAACCATTTGCAGAAAGAGACGCCGAACCCCTGGATAGAAAAAGAAAGCTGGCTGACCAAAACAGAGGTGTCTTATCCCATTCAGTTTGGGGGATTTACCCTGCAGTCCAGATTATATGATATTGATGTGATCGGGTATGACAACCGCACCACCAAACTTCACCTTTTCGACGTGGAGAGCGTGGATGAAAGCTTAGTGGGAGAGGGCATTGATTTTGACAAAGCAGATATCGCAAGAAATCTGACCTTATTCTTATATCCGGATGATTCGGACGACCAGGGAAGAATCCTCCGCGTATATCAGCAGTATTTCATGGTAAGCAACGCAGCGCGCCTGATCCTTGACGAAGCGTTAGAGAGGGGCAGCAATCTGCACGATCTGTATGAGTATGCGGTCATCCAGATTAATGATACGCACCCCAGCATGGTGATTCCGGAACTCATCCGCCTGCTGATGGAGCGCGGCATCTTAATGGACGAGGCCATTGAGATTGTGTCCAAGACCTGCGCTTATACCAACCACACCATCTTAGCGGAAGCATTGGAGAAATGGCCGATCCAGTTCCTGCATCAGGCCGTGCCGCAGCTGCTGCCGATTATCTACGAATTAAACAGCCGCGTGATGAGAAAATATAACGATAAATCGGTTGCCATTATTGACGACCAGAACCGCGTGCATATGGCGCACATGGATATCCACTATGGATACAGCGTCAACGGCGTAGCCTATCTGCACACTGAGATTTTAAAGAACACCGAGTTGAATCATTTCTATAAGATTTATCCGGAAAAATTCAACAACAAGACCAACGGCATTACGTTCCGCCGCTGGCTGCTGCACGCGAACCCTGATTTGGCAAAGCTGATTACGTCTCTGATTGGCGAGGGCTACAAGAAAAATGCAGACGAGTTGGAAAAACTGGGCAGCTTCGCGGATGACGCTGAAGTGCTGCAGAAATTGCTGGATGTAAAGGCCGCAAAGAAAGCGGATTTGAAGGCGTATCTGGCAAAGACACAGGGAATTGAAATAGACGACAATTCCATTTACGATATTCAGATTAAGCGGCTTCATGAGTACAAGAGGCAGCAGATGAATGCCCTCTATGTCATTCATAAATACTTTGAAATCAAAGCAGGGAAGAAGCCTTCCCATCCGATTACCGTCATTTTTGGCGCAAAGGCGGCTCCGGCTTACGTCATTGCAAAGGATATCATTCATTTGATTCTCTGTTTACAGGATGTCATCAGCAAAGACCCGGAAGTTGCGCCATATTTAAAAGTGGTGATGGTGGAGAACTACAATGTCACTCTGGCAGAGAAGCTGATTCCTGCGGCGGACATCCATGAGCAGATCTCCCTCGCATCCAAGGAGGCCTCCGGCACTTCCAACATGAAATTCATGTTAAACGGCGCGGTGGCAATCGGCACCATGGATGGCGCAAACGTTGAGATGCACCAGTTTGTAGGTGATGATAATATCTACATTTTCGGTGAGTCTTCGGAAGAGGTCATTGAGCATTATGAAAAAGGGGATTATGTCTCCAGAATTTACTATGACAATGATGCGGACATCAAACGCGCCATCGACTTTATTGTCAGCGATACCATGATGGAAGTGGGCTGCAGGGAGAATTTGGAGCGTCTGTACCATGAGCTGTTAAACAAAGACTGGTTCATGACTTTGCCGGATTTCAAAGACTATGTAAAAACAAAAGAGCGCATCTATGCGGATTATGAGGACCGCATGGCCTGGGCGAAGAAAATGCTTGTGAACATCAGCAAAGCGGGCTTCTTCTCCTCTGACAGAACCATTGCGCAATACAACGAAGATATCTGGCATTTATAAAAAATAGCAATCGAATAGGGAAGGGGAAAGCACTATCCCCCGAAAACACAGATAAGACCGGGCTGGCTTGTGAAAAACAGGCTTGTCCGGCCTTTTTGTGTCCGAAGGCAATTTTCCTTCCGCCATCGGTGTTTTCAAAAAAGGATTGACATTTATATAGACTGATTATATAATCACATATATAGATAACCTATATACATAGATTGTCTATATAAAAACCATATATTTGGAAAATCAAGCAGGAAGGAGAATGAATATGGCAATCGACAAATCACTGATCCAGGGCAGCTTATCTATGCTCATTTTGCGCCTTTTAGAGGAAAAGGATATGTACGGGTATGAAATGATTGAGACGCTGCGGAGCAGATCCAATCAGGTATTTGAGTTAAAGGCGGGGTCATTATATCCGCTGCTGCACTCTTTGGAGGCAAAAGATCTGGTGACGGCATATGAGGACGATGCCAGCGGCAAAACCCGCAAATACTACCATCTTACCGGGGATGGGAAAAAAGTTCTCAGAGAAAAGAAAGAGGAGTGGAATCAGTATGCCGCAGCGATGCTTCACGTACTTGGAAAGGAGTGCCGGGTATGGAATACTTAGAATACATGGATACGTTGAAAGAGCAGATAGAAAACAAACACGCCAAAGAGCTGGTGGCGGAAGAGATTGAGGGACATCTTATGGAGCAGGCTGAAAGCTATGCGGCGGAAGGGATGGAATGGGAGGAGGCCATGAGGGAGGCAGTGCGGCAGATGGGGGATCCGGTGGAGACAGGCGGCAGGCTGAACAGAATCCACAGGCCCATATTTCCTTTCAAGCTGCTTTTGATGTCCTTGGGGCTTACGGTGATCGCTATGCTGATACAGGCGGTTTTGATTGGAGAGATGGGGAAAAAGAGTGCCGGGATGTATGGGGAGATATTTCTGGTCCACGGCGTGGAGTTTGCCCTGATTTTTGCAATGTTATATATGGATTATACGGCATTTGTGCGCCATGTCAAAGGGCTCTATATCGGGTATCTGCTATTGCTGTTCTTCTTTGCGGGAAGCGAGATGTTTGCATTGGATTATTCCGATAGCTACCTTTTCAGTTACAGCATACAAAGTCTGTGCCCGTTGTTCTTTTCCGGAATCTTATACCAGAATCGGGGAAGGGGCGTCCGGGGGATGCTTGCGGGCATCCTGTGGGTTGCGGTGCCGATGTTTGCGCTCCTTTTTGTAGAAAAGAGATCCCTGTGCGTTGCAGTGAGGGCCGAGAACCTCCTCATCTGTTTGTTGCTACTGCTGTTCGCCATCGGGAAGGGAATTTTCGGAAAACAAAAGAAACGGCAGTATGCTTTCCTGTCTGCAGCGGCGGCAGTATGCGCAGGATGTGTTATCTTCCCGATTTTCCGCAATCCGTATTGGGCGGCGAGGCTTTCTGCAATCCTCCATCCGTGGCAGGGGGATTACCAGAGCCTTGCCCTTCGTGAAAATCTGGTGAACTTCCAGCTGTTTGGGAGAACGCCCTTCTTGCCAGTGGTATTGCGTGAGGGGGACTATGAAAGTTACCTGTTAAACGATGTGTTTTCCTATTTTGGCGTGGCGGCAGGGGTGGCAGTATTGGCATTGTTTGCAGCGTTTTTAGTGTATGCTTTCCGGCAGTCCTATCACCAGAGAAACCGCATGGGATTTTTGATTGGAATGGCTGCAGCCAGCGCGCTGCTTGTGCGGGTGGCGGCTTATCTTGCCATCAATTCCGGCTGCGCCTTCTGGTATACGACGGCGGTGCCCTTTTTCAGCGGGAATCTTGCGGACGCTGTGGTCAATGGGATTTATGTGGGGTTCCTTTTTTCCGTGATGCGGAATAAGATGATAGTAAGAGAGGCGCCGGCGTCCTCCGGGAAAAAGGAGATCCGTCTGACGGCGTCGTAGGAGGCGGGAAGAATTGATGAATTATATAGATATGCACTGCGATACCTTAGGGGAGGCATTGGCGCGGAAACAAAAAAACATAGGGCGTTTGGAGGGCACTATGTTGGATGAGGAGCGTCTGAAAAAGGGCGGGGCGTTCGCCCAGTTCTTTGCAATGTTTCTGCCCCAGAGGGATGTTCCGGCATGGTTTGGATTTGAAACCATGCCGGATTTGTCTCTGTTAATGGAAAAAATGTATGGTGTCTATCAGAACACGCTGCTGTCATACGGCGATTCGCTGGCATGGGCGGGCAGCGGCAAAGACTTACAAAAGAACAGGGAGGCAGGAAAAATATCCGCTTTTTTGACCATTGAAAACGGGGAGGTGGCGCAGGGGAAACTAGAAAACATTCGGAACTTTTATGAGATGGGGGTGCGCTTAATCACTCTGACCTGGAACGATGAAAATTGCATCGGATTTCCCCATGCGAATAACCGGGAGGAAATGAGGCGCGGCTTAAAGGAGTTCGGAAAAGAGGCGGTTGCCTGCATGGAGGATTTGGGAATGCTGGTGGATGTGTCCCACTTGTCTGACGGAGGATTTTATGACGTTGCAGACATCTTAACAAAGCCTTTTGTGGCATCCCACTCGAATTGCAGAGCCTTAGCGCCCGCCACAAGGAATCTGACGGATGATATGATAAAGCTGTTAGCGGAGCGCGGAGGCGTGGCGGGCATCAACTTTGCCCCCGCTTTTTTAAACAGTAGTCCGGAAGATTCCCGCAGCAGGATAGAGCGGATGTGTGACCATGTGGAGCATTTCCTCTGGATAGGGGGAGAGGAGTGCGTCGGAATCGGCACGGACTTTGACGGAATCAGCGGGCAGTTGGAAATTTCGGATTGCACACAGATGGAACGGTTCTTTGATGCGCTGCACAAGAGAGGGATACCTGAGCGCGTCATAGAAAAAATCGCATGGCGCAATGTGGAGCGGGTCATTTGGGATGTGATGTAAGGGTTTGACGGCAGTGGAACAGAGGCGGGCGAAACGGGACGAGGAAGAAATTTAATGGGAATTTTATTGTAAACAGGGGAATTGTTCAGTATAATGAAAGTGTGGCAGGAATGAATGGAATTGTTTCCACTGCAGATAGGAAGAGTTTGCGTAGTCAGAACAATTATTTCATATTAAAATAGCAGGAGAAAGGCGCATGGGAACAATAAATGCAAACCAAGCGTCTTTTTTCTTTCCCAACCGCACCTTATCATTGAAGGAGGTGGATTAGGAAAGCATTGGTAAATTCTACAGGCTTTGTAGGGACTACATTAGATGTTGCTTTTATTGGCATCACAACAGATGCGTCGTTGTATCGTATGGCGGCTATAAAAAAGTTAATTAAGGCAAATAGAAAGAAAATGGTCAAAAGAATAGAAATAATACAGACGATGTTTGCATATCACAATATACGAAAATAGTCTGTATTTATCTAAGAGGAGGTATGTTATGAGTAAAAAATGGTATTTTGTGTATGGAGTAGTTACGTTGATATTAATAGCTCCTTATTTGTGGTTAATAGTGGACATAGTGGACGAGGTTAATTACAGTAAATTGTTGTTGGATGCTTGCCTGGCAGGACCTTGTTTATTGTTCCTTGCTGCAGTATGGGCATTTGTAATTAGAATAAAAACAGATGAGAAAGATGAATATTGATAAACGTGTCATGCTACAATGCAATACTTACATTTCTTTCCCAACCGCACCCTATCATACGATTGTATTTTGGGGCGGATACTGCTATAATAACTTCGACATAGCCGATAAGAGGAAATGGAATCGGATGACGGTTTTAACCGTTTTCTCTTGCGGTCCTTTGGAATCAATACGTTTTGGAATGGAGAGTGCAATGAAAAACCATCATAAATTCAGATATCTTGCCATGGCGGCAGTCATGTCGGTGACGCTTCTTTCCGGCTGTACGGATACCCGGTTAGAAGATGAGCTGGCATTCCGTGAGATAGGCATTGCCGATATGCAGAAAGGAGATTACGAGAGCGCTGTGACGGCTTTTAGCAGCGCCCTTTCCTATTGCGTGGGGGAAATTACCGACACGGAGATTGATATTTGCTATTACAAAGCGGCAGCCCAGTACGCTGCAGGAGATTTGTCTGGCGCCTTAGAGACATATCAGGCACTGGTGGATTATAATGAAGAAGATGCAAAAGCCCATTATCTGAGGGGGCGTTTTTACCTTATGAACGGGGAGAG
>CANQUZ010000021.1 GCA_947627165.1 uncultured Roseburia sp. | reverse complement strand
TCATGAACGGGCGTTCTGCTCCTAAGCAGTCTCGTATGCTCATTCATGCAAGCATGATTCGCCTACGGGACTGCTTAGGGCTGAACTGTTACCACTTATTTGCAATTTTGGAAGTCTTTTCTTGACTTTTCAGCATAAGGGTATTATAACTAGGGAAGTGAAAACTCATGACTATTCAAATATTGCACGCGATTGCATATGACCCGGTTTTGGGGCCGAACCTCAGCAAAAATGCTTGTACATACTGAATAGCCGCCAATCTTTTAGGAAAGGGATTCTACTATGAAAAAAATTGTAATGACCGGGGGCGGTACAGCAGGACACGTAACTCCTAATATTGCATTGATGCCTGCTTTGCGCAATGAAGGGTTTGAGATTTCCTACATTGGCTCTTATGAGGGAATCGAAAAGCATCTGATTGAAGAACAAGGCGTACCTTATTATGGCATTTCCTCCGGAAAATTAAGACGTTATTTTGATTTGAAGAATTTTTCCGACCCCCTTAAAGTATTAAAAGGTTACTCCCAATCGATACATCTGTTAAAAATGTTAAAACCGGATGTGGTATTCTCCAAGGGCGGATTTGTGTCGGTTCCTGTCGTCCTCGCAGCAAGGCACTGCAAAATCCCCGCTGTGATCCATGAATCTGATTTAACGCCCGGTCTGGCAAACAAGCTTGCCATCCCTGGAGCTGCAAAAGTCTGTTGCAATTTTCCGGAAACCCTCACTTACCTTCCCAAGGAAAAAGCCGTTTTAACCGGTTCTCCCATTCGGCAGGAATTATTGAAGGGCAATGTCAATCACGCCTTTTCTCTATGCCGTTTTTCCGACCGCACGAAGCCCGTTATTTTAATTATAGGCGGAAGCAGCGGCTCCCGCGCCATCAATATCGCTATCCGCGGCTTGCTTCCGGAGCTCATCAAATCTTATAACATCATTCATCTTTGCGGAAAAGGGAATCTTGACGATTCGCTGTACGGCATTGCCGGCTATGCGCAGTTTGAATATGCCAATCAAGAATTGTCTGATATGTTCGCGCTCGCCGATTTAGTAATCTCCCGCGCCGGGGCGAATGCTATCTGCGAACTTCTGGCTCTGAAAAAACCGAATATCCTGATTCCATTGCCTGCTGAATCCAGCCGTGGGGATCAGATACTAAATGCAAATTCTTTCCGTTCTCAGGGATTTAGCTATGTAATCGAAGAGGATAAGCTGACGAATACCGCGCTCCTAGAAGCGATTGAACACGTTTTCCGAAAAAAAGACGATTATATAAAAGCAATGCAGAACAACAGTAGCGGCAATGCGATCGATACCATTGTCGGGCTTCTCTTAAAAGTTTCCAGATAAGAACTCTTTCAGTGCCCCGGCGGCAGTCGGAATGCGTTCCGCCATCCTTTGCCGCCGGGATTTTAGTTACTGCTTCAGGGAATCGCAGATTTCTTTCATCTCTTCCGGCGTGAAATTCTCATGGGTCCATTTTAAAATGTCATTATTCTTTGCATTTTTGTAGCGGGGAATCAAGTGCATATGGAAATGAAATACCGTCTGCCCTGCTATCTCATGATTATTTTGAACCAAATTAAATCCGTCGCACTGGAGCGTTTCCGTCATATGGCAGGCCAATTTCTTCGCCAGCTTCATGACGCGGGCAGCCACGTCTTCCTCAATTTCATAGATATCCGCACAATGATTTTTCGGCAAAATCAGCGCATGGCCCTTTGTCGCCGGACTTGCGTCCAAAATGACCTTAAACTCTCCATCCTCATAGATTGTATTTGACGGAATTTCCCCTGCAATAATTTTGCAGAAAATACAGTTTGTCTCTCTCATAATATTCTCTCCTTCTGCCGCCGCAGGCGGTCTTTGAATGCAAGGGGTTTTGAGTCAAGTCCCAAATCCCCGGTTAAAAATTTCAAATTTTATTTGCACGAAACGTCACGGCTTTTTTAATCCGTTTCTCGTTTCTCCAATAAAAAACGTCCATAAAGCGCACTTTTCGTCAATTTTTCACCCTATTCTCCCTATCTAGTGACAAATGCACAATGACATATGTCGATTTTTGTTGTATTGTTATAATTGAACTTTTTTTACGGCAATGTTAAACTATCTATTATTACGTAACAGTTCAGCCCACGCCATTCGCAATCCCGCACTACGTGCTTCAAAACTTACTATCGTAAGCGGATTGCTCATGAACAGGCGTTCTGCTCATAAGCAGTCTCGTATGCTCATTCATGCAAGCATGATTCGTCTACGAGACTGCTTATGGCTGAACTGTTACATTATTACAAATTAAGGGTGGCACTTATGTTGACAAACGAAAATTACCTTCACATTTTCCACGAAATCAAAAATTCTATCACGCTAATCAGCGGTTCCTTGCAGTTAGTTGCAAAAAAGCATCCGGAAGTACAGGGGTTCCATTATTGGAGCGAAAGTATGTCTGAAATTGACTTCTTAAAAAATATGGTGACACAGCTTTCCTCCGCAAGGCTTTGCAGCCGCATGAACCTGATGCAGATTAACATCTATGCTTTTATGCAGCAAATTAACGATTCTATCCGTATTTTATCCCGAACCGGTTTTCATTGCGAACTTCTCATGAGCGATTCCCTTCCGCTTGTCGAAATGGATGCGCAGCTGTTAAAGCAGGCAATCATCAATATCGTGAAAAATGCCTATGAAGCAATGAACGGAACCGGCACTATCACCATCCATGTGTTTTTCCAAAAACAATTCTTACACATCAACATCGCAGACCACGGCGGCGGAATAGATCCCGCTTTAGCCGGCAGCATCTTTGACCCTTTTATTACGTCAAAAACCGGCGGAAGCGGCCTTGGCCTTGTCATTACCCGACAGATTATTGAGGCGCACCACGGTTCTCTCACCTGTGATTCACGCCCCGGAGACGGCTGTACTTTTTCTATCGCCCTGCCGATTACACAAAGTTAAACATGGTATCTAACATCCGAAGTATTTTGAAATTTCCCTTTGCCGTCATCTCTCCCGTCATGAACGCTCGTTGAAATGTCATTCTTCCTTCTACGATACTATCCATGACATCTGTGGTGAGTTTTGCGTAAATGTCGATATTTTCTTCCTGACCATAGTGGATTTCCAACACACTTTGATTCGCTTCAACAAAAAGGGGTTTTTTCTTTCCCTCAAGCAAAAAGAGGTATCTGGCCCGAAAGCCTTCCTGCGGCACAAAATGAGTTTTCAGCGTCTCAATGTATTCCTCCTCATTTTCCCGTCCCGCCTTTCCAAGCATATTTTTAAACATGGAAGCCAGTTCCTGGATATCTTCTTTTTGCTTTTTTACATAACTGTCGTCCGATACATATTTGGACAACTGTTCGCTCTCCTGAGGCGTGAGCTCCATTTGCGGCGTCCGCAGGATTGTCCGCTTGATTGCCTGATTGCTTGTCGGCAGGCTTTTCATCTTTTGGGAAATGGTCCGGTAAAGGTTTTCCGCTTTTTTTTCAATTAGTATGGTGTATTCTTTATTCATCTCAAAGGTGACAAGATCTTCCACATAACCGCAAAGTCCGGGGCAGGGCAGACCTCCTAATATCTCCCATGCATTGGCTAACGCAAGCTCGCCCTCGCGTTCCCCGTAGGTAGTGGACATGACGATAGGCTGCATATAGGTCGTTTTTATCTTTTCCTTGTCTCCATACAGCCAGCAGGCGTCTAAAAACTGCTGCATATAACCGCCAATCCCAAGCCATTCCACTGTAGTCGCAAGTATAATTCCATCCACATCATTTTTTATCGTCTGCGGAAGCGTTGCAATTTCATTTTTGTGTTCATAGATATTGATGCGTTCCACGTTAACACGCAGTTCCAACAGCACATCTTCCATTTTATTCAGAACATATAAGGTAGGATCGTCTAACAGTCCCCTTCCGCCATAATAAATATTTATTTTCATGTCTTATCTCCATTTCTGCACTGCTTTCCGGGAACGACCAGCGGCGTTACGTTTTTTCCTGGCGCAAACATTCCGGATTTCTAAATGGCAGCTTGCATCATCCTGTTCTCAGTATATAAATTTTTCACCGCAAAATCAACAATTTTGCACTTTTCCATGATAGAGAATCGCGGCTGTCACAAATCCGGTTGCCATTCCTCCAATATGGCACCAATTATCTACTCCCATCGTAGAAAATCCGTAATACAAACTCAAAGCCAGCATGAACGCCAACCCTCTGACGGTCAATCCCTCAAAACGGCCTTTATGGCGGATAACGGCCCACAACAATCCCCCAATGGTTCCAAAAACTGCTCCGGAAGCCCCGGCGGAAACAGCATAATCCCCACTATAAGCCATCATCAGAAAAGAAAGGAAGCCTCCTCCCAGACCGGAGAGCACATAGATGAGCAATAGCCGTATATGGCCTGCCGCCCGCTCTAATCTCGACCCCACACAGCAGAAAATCACCATATTATTCAAAAGATGCTCTAATCCAAAATGAAGGAACATAGCCGTCAAAAGCCGCCACCACTGATGCTGATAAATAAGGTATTCCGGATACATCCCTCCATGCTCAGCAATAAAAGAACCGTCTCTGGTATCTCCCAGAACTTCCAATATCAAATATGCGAACACATTGATTGCCGTAATTGCAATGACAGAAAGGGGCAATCTTTTGATTTCCAGTCTGCGGGCAGCCTGATAAGGTTTTACCCATTCCCCCTCTATCGCCGCCCTCAATCCGAAAAACTCACCGGGCTGATTCTCATAAACCAAGAGCCGCCGTTCTTCTGTCAGATACGCCCAAACATTTTTTTCAACAGAGCACATTCGCCGCGCTTCCTGCTGTGAACCGCCTATCAGCAACGTCAGGCATTCTACATGATATACCGCAAACCCTTCGGGAAAATCTGCGAGCCGCCCATTCGGATGATAGAAAAAATCCATCACCCGATTTACGGCCTCTCTGTGCCATTCCGGAGTCATCTTTATATGATCAAAATCCACTGCCATCACCACATGAAAGCCTTCCCGCCAATATTTATAAAAAACGGTTGCCTCTTCGGGTGGTATCCGGCAAAAACGATACCCCAGCCCCGCCATCAGCTGCTCAAGTCTTTTCATCATCGCTCTGCTTCGCCCTTCCAAACCTATACTGTTCCAAAAAATATCTGCCCTCTTTCCTGCAGTCTCTTCCATTATAAATACTCTGCCTTAAGAATGCAAATATCCCTGACCCGTTTTCTTAAATAAATCGGAATTTTTCATCAGCGAACATTACGATTTCATTGCATTGCAAGCTCATTTTGACTCTGCAATTCAGCAATTCCCCTCCCACAAAGGTTCCGTTGGAAGAATTTAAGTCCTCTATAAAATAAACATCCTCCTTCCTTGTAATCTTTGCGTGTCTCCTGCTAATAGTATCCTTCGGGAGTACGCCGTCACAGGCAGCATCGCTTCCGATAATATATGCAGTTCCTTCGATTTTCATATCCATACAGCCGCCGGTTCCCTCATATTTTAAAATTCCCTGGGGCTTATGGCTGATTTCTGATAATAGGATTGTGGGACGTGACCGCTTTGGCTCCTCTTCTTCCGGCTCAAATACAAAGGGGGCTTCCGGCGGCTTTTTCTTTACAAATGTTTCTAATATCTTTTCCCTTTTCCCACAAAACTTTTTTTGTATTTGCGAAATAAACGTATCTTCTTTTCTCTTTTTCCCTTTCCCTAAACAATCCTTTATTTTGATGCGATATCCCTGATGGGAAATTCCTTGCTCCTCTCTCGGCTCCGCCGTATCAAACGGCAAATCCGCTTCCTCTTCTTGGCAAACTTCTGTTTTTTCTTTTTGCAAATTACCCACCGACAATAGTTTCGGAATCTCTCTCATAGAATATCCCACCTGGGATGTCTCTTCAAACAGGCGATACCCCGCTTCCACGGCGGCTGCATCCTTATGGTTTAGTTTTTTCAGGAGATATTGCATTAATTCGCCAAAAGCCTCCTCTATGGGCTTTGGATTTCCCAGACAACAGCAGATCCGAATATCATCCCTGACATTATCCATAAAAATACATTCTGGTTTCAATAAGACTGCATCCGGAGAAAGCAGCCGTTTCTCTAGTTGCTCCGCCGCCGCTAATATTGCCCCGCAAATCTGCAAAAGCATTTCATAATCCACTTCTTCTGTATCAAGCCGTACATCTAAAGCCTGCATTCCCGTAATATCATACCACAAGACCTCTTCTCCATCTTCACAGACAGAATCCGGTGTCAGAACCCCGCTCAGCGGATTCCACTGCAGCATTTTCCGTTCCCATGGCTCGCCCATATGCGCTTGCTTGATTACCATTCGGCTCCCATTTAGATTTCTTAAATAGCTAATCTCCATGTCCTAACAAATCCCCTATGTTTTCTTTCCAATAAAACAATTTCTTTACGTCTATCCGCTCCTCTGCCTGTATTTGCTCTGCAAGTTCTTTTGTCTCTGTATACAGTTCAATGCCTGTGCGCATTGCAAATAAATAAAAACTTATCAGCAGCGGAATATAGACGGACGCCTCCACCGTGAAGGAAGCATTCCACTCTCTTTTCTTCATATTAATAGATACAAATACCCCGCCAGCAAAAACGGTATGAAGGGTATCCGATACCTCCTCCCTTTTCTTTTGACTACGACCAAAAACAGAGCCGCCATTTCCAGCAAAAGCAGGGAAATGAGAAGCAATTCCAAATTGGCGGAAAATCCCAGGAAAATGCCGCTGACCATTAACATTGCGCCATCCCCATATCCAATCTTTTCTCCGGTGACAAAGCCGCAGAACAGCAATGCCAAACCGATTGCGGCGCCGAGCAGCATATCCTCCATGCCGATTTCCCTGCTGTACAAATGGCAAAGCAGTCCGACAATTCCCGATACAAGCAGTAAATAAACGGAAACTTTCTTTTTCTTCCAGTCCTGGTACGCAAAGACACCAAGCAAACCCAACAAAATCACCCTTTGTCCCATATACACATCAGCCTTTCGTTATTTACAAATATTCCGGTGGTTTTTCCCCCTGCTGCAATATCTTTACCCACCGCTTCCTCCGCATCTGCTGCAAGGCCGCTTGTCCCCCACATCCGATAGCCTCACCATAAAAATACTTCGCTTAATCCCTCCGCACGACAGGTCGTAATGATACCGATTTCCCTGGTTTGTGATATACACAATAACGTTTTCTTTCTTCTTTCCCGCGCATTTTTCACACGCCTGATATCGTTCGCCATTTTCATTTCGCAGGCTCGCGATTTCCATTCGGTTTATGCTCCGGACCGTCAATTTTAAATGGCTGCATTCCCTCATTCGGTGATATACGTTTCCTGTCTGTGCCACATAGACCCAGATGTCCTCCTCATCTCCATAAGTTTCCCCATTCCACCCGGTCCATTTTCGACAGACAATATGCCTTACTATATTAAGGTGGTGTGTTCCTAACAGGCGGACGGGCAATTTGAGCTGAAACGCAGCGTGGATATCTATAAAATCTCCTCTCCACTCCGTGCCGCTTAATTGAATCCCGGCCGCACCGCCGGCAACGTATCGGGCAACTTCCCTGCTGTCTTTTAGGTTTCCCATCATAGAAAGTTTCAACACTCCCAGGCCGATAGCTTCCTTTGTGTTTTCCCCTTTCCCAGAGCTATCTGCCGCTAACGTTTGCCCTGTATCTGCCAGAGCTTTTTCTATTTGAAGCTCTACCTGCATGGTTCGGAAGAAAAACAGGATGCTGACAAAAAAACACGCCAGAACCGGAAACACCACAGCCGCTTCTAAGGTATATCCTCCTTTCAGGCAGATGCATCGCGGTGTCCCTTTGCTTTGAATTTCACTATGCAACACGGTTGTAACGACAACTCCAGGGAGAGATTTTTCATCATATTTTTTTCTTATTTTATGTTGTAACCCGCGAGACACCGCGATACACCTGCCTTTCTCCTATTCCAGGTAATGGAAACTTTTTGTTTTCTGAAACTGCAGCCTTTCGGGCAAACCTCTTCCGATAATCGAAAGGCTGCCAAACAGAGGAGCCGCCTGGTATTCTACTGAACAGGAAAATCCACAGACCATATGATCCATCCGGATCTGCTCATATCCGGGTATGGTACGGGCACTCTGTTCTATGATATCCATCATGCGGTAGGCTAACTTTTTTGTTTCCATCGCAAATAAAAATTGCTTCAGGTAATCCTCATAAGCAAGCCCGTTTTCACAATTTTTTGCTTTCGCATCATTACCCAACGCTTCTACGAGATGTTCTGTATCTGTCGTCCACTGCGTATGATTTTTGATTAATGCAATTTTATCCCCGCGCAAAAGGGCTCGGACATCCAAAAGGCTCTCCACATAAGCCCAAGCCGCCACAATTCCGCATTGCACCACCTTAATAATCAGCGGATTTCCGGTAAATCCGGCTAACAACTCGGCAAGGATTCCCGCCTCATTTAATTTGGTTCTATCCTTGACAATATAAGTGACATTGGCGATTTCCCGCAGCCACAGCAGCCGGTTTATAACGCCCTCCAAATTCGATTTGTCTGTATCCTCACCACACAAAAGATATTCCAGTTCGTAGGAGAGAGCAGATTTCTCTTTTGGATTCCGGTAATTGGAAAAGTATTTTTCTAAATATTCCGAAACTAAAATGCGTTCATACCAGTTTATCCCTTTCGCGGCAGTTTGGTTTCCTTTTTCCAAATCCCTCTTTAACATACTCTCCTGCAAGTCTATCCCTTTTTCGGATAGCGAAGACACATCTCCGGCAACCATGCCTAAAACTGCATTTTCCTTTAATTTCAAAACAATTTCCAGGGGATTCTGCTGCGGTTCTTCTTCCACAGCCTGAGAGTCCAAAGACAGGTCGCCGCCGCTCTCTTCTGTTTCCGAAGCATCCTCTTCAACCGCTTCTTCTGCCTCTTGCTCCTGTGCCTTTTTTTGCTCTTTAATCGCTAAATCGGCTTCCTCCACGCTGTATTCGCCTTTGTCGCTCTGTTCCACTGCTTCACAGTCCCGGTATTTCTTATAAATCTCTTCTGCGGCTTCCCTCGTCAGATGATTTTTCATATAGGAAGCAACGCATTCTAAAAATACGCTGCCTTCACCGTCCGCTGCCAGCTGATATTCCAGGATTTCTGCATTCTGCAAAGAAAGATGGTACATACTGACGCCGGAGCTTTCTTTCCATTCAAGATTTTCCGAGATTCTCTGGCAAAGGACGCTGTTGATTTTTTCAACAGAAAAATGTTTCCCTCCGTAAGCGCCGTCAAGGAATAAAAGATGGTAATCTTCCCAAAACGGCCGCTGATATTCCGCAAAAACAGAATTTATGCCCACTTCAGAAATCAGATCCGCACAGACATTCAGCCCCTGCACCCTTGCCCCCTCTAACAGCGCAAACAGAAAAGACGCCACTAATAACATAGACAATGCCGCAAATACCGTCATGCTTCCTTTTAACTTCATTAAATTTTCTTCCACTGTGTATCGATTGTTGAAAATATATTATCCACCAATGTTGTCAGCTTGTCTTTAAAAATGATGACCAACCCGATTAAGACCACTAAAATCAGGATGATTTCCACCACGCCGATACCATCTTCTTCCCATAAAAATTCTTTGATTCCTCTCATCGTTTACCTCTCTTTCCTTTTTTCCACGGCCAGGCTTGCCGGCTCCATTACAGCTGAAAGGAACTCAGCGCAGGAACTAACAGCAATGCCATAACCATACCAAGCATTATCATCATGGGAATCAGCAGCTTTGTGCCTGCTTCCTCCCCATACTTTTTTGCAGTGTTTTTCCGTTCTTCAAAAGCTTCCTCCACTTCTGCTTCCAGCAAATCCAGCAATCCTTGATTGCCTTTCTGCAAATTCTGGGAAAGGGTATTTCCTAATTTTCGGTAACAAGGCACACCGCATCGTTCTCCAAACCGCTCATATGCGCGTCCCTCTCCTATCCCTCCCTCCACTTCGTGGCAGGTATAAAGCATCTCCTCACAGGAAATCCGCTCTAAAACAACATTGTTCTGCCTTTTTGTTTGATACTCCAAAGCAATTTTTTTCCACGCGCCAAACAAGGTCATGCCGGCTCCCATCAAAAGCACCAGTTTGCTTATCATGTCCGGATACTCCATAAGAAGCTGTTTCTTTCTCTTTTTTTGCAGTTCCTGCTGTCTGGACAATTCCACGAGGGGAAGCGCTCCCGCTATGGCAAATCCCAACAGCAATAATTTTTCCGGCAAATGCTCTTCTTTCCTGCTCCACTGAAGGCTCTGCCCATGCAGCGTCTCCGGCAGCCTTACCGTGTCTTTTCCCGGCTCTGTCTCCTGTCTGGCCAGATAGTCCCCTATGTCTTTTAAAAGCTGTTCTGCATCGCCTAATATCTTAGGTTTCACCAAGAATGAAAATTCATAGCAGCATCCCGCATCCCCACAGGTCAAATCTACGCCCGCTTGTACCAACATCCCCTCTTCCGGCAATGCCTCGGCAACAATTTCCCCTTCGTATCCCACCACATCAGAATTGTCAAAATGCCATGCGGCCTCTACCAGCCCGTCCTGATAGCTTTCCCGAATCACCACTTGCTCACAGACAGAGTCCAGCGATTTATTTTTTCCCAGAAATTCCTGATCAATTTCTTTTTTTGCCCGCTCCAGCATCTGCCGCTCTTCCTCTGCTGTCAACACTTGCTCCGGAACTGTTACCTTATAATCATATCCCTTTAACAGTGTCCCGGCATCCAACTGCAGATTTTCTTCATAACTGCCCTCTCCAGCAGCATTGCGCGGCAGGGACACCTTTTCTTTTCCACCGCCCTTCTGCCCTTCCGACGCTCCCGCCGCTAACCCTAACCCCGCCATAGCGCATAATACCAATAACATTTTCTTTTGATTTTCGGACAGTTTTTTTCTCCCCAGCATCCACAGAAACGCCGCAATTATGAAAACCGCTCCGCATAAAACCATATTGCCCTCCCCCTCTACACACGGATATCCAGAATTTTTTCGGACAGTTTTAACGCCGCCCCATAAACCGCCAAAGCCGTCGTCATGACAAATACTCCGAACGGGCTTCCATAAAGCGTCTGCAAAAACTCTTTGGAAGTAACATTCAGATAGGCCAGGATAAACAGCGGCATAACATTCATGATTCTTCCTTCCAATTTCTTTCCTGCAAGCACGGTGGCGATCTCCCGTTCTACCTCCATTTTCCCTCTCATGCGGGAAACCGTAGTCCGAATGATTTTGGCAAAATCCCCCCCACTGCGTTTTGCAAAAGCAAACACCTCTGCAAAGCTTTCGATGTCCTCACACCCGCTGCGCATGGCAAACCCCATCAGTTTTTTTTCAATCGGCTCATTCATCCCCACTTCCAAATTCATCTGACGCCATTCCTTTGCCATCCATGCCTCCCTGCCGTGGAGTCTGCACAGCTCCTTCTCCGCTTCCTTCCATGCGTTTTCCACTGAATACCCGGCTAAGAGTGCTGAGGAAACCGCCTGTATTCCATCTTTAAACTGTTCCAACAGTTCCTGCTGACGTTTCTTTTTACAGCTTTCCACATAAGAATTGCGGCAGAACACCGATACCGGAATCAGAAGCAGCATCCCATACCAGGATTGATAGAATAACCAGGATAATATTGCCGTTATCCCCACGCTTGCCCCAAACCACTTAATGTTATCCACGTTGCTGCAGTGATATTTCCGATAATCCATCCGTCCCCCCTAATTGCTTTTCGGAAAAACCTGCCCGAATCCCTTTTTCCCGATGGAGCAAAACTCCGGTTTGCACCAGTTTTCCACAGACTTTCCCATGTTCCTCTCCTTTTTCCACAAAACGAAATAGCTCATTCAAACAAATTTCCCCATCCGCCATCCCGGCAATTTCCGCAATGGCCAATACTTTCCTGCTTTTATCCCGCAGACGCCCCAGATGCACCAGAACATCAATCCCCGCGGCAATCTGGCTTCGGATTGCAGACACCGGCAGCTCCATCCCCATTAATACCATCGTCTCCATACGGTTTAACATATCTTTGCAGGAATTTGCGTGGCCTGTGGATAAACTTCCGTCATGTCCCGTGTTCATTGCCTGCAGCATATCAAGGGCTTCCGCTCCGCGGCACTCTCCGACAATGATTCTCTCCGGACGCATTCTCAACGCCGTCCGTATCAAATCCCGTATGGTAATCGGCTGCACGCCCTCTGTGTTGGCATTTCTTGTCTCCAGACGCACCAGATTCGGCTTATCCACTAACTGCAATTCTGCGGAATCCTCAATAGTTATAATCCTCTCCGTGGGTGGGATGTACTGGGACAGCGCATTTAGAAACGTGGTTTTTCCAGATCCGGTCCCGCCGGAAATGAAGATATTATAGCCGGCCTTCACTAATATTTCCAAAAATCCTGCCGCTTCCACAGACAGAGAACCGATATGTACCAAATCCTCCATTTTCAGGGGCTGCTGCGGAAATTTTCGGATGGAAACCGCGGAACCGTCAATGGAAATGGGCTCCAGCACAATATTGACTCTGGAACCGTCCGGCAGCCTTGTGTCCACAATGGGCGACGCCTCATTTACCACGCGGTTGTGATTCCCCACCATCTGCTGTATCACATCATTTAATTTCTGTTTGGAAGAAAAACGGTAGTTTGATTCCGTCAGCTTCCCCTCTTTTTCATAAAAAATGTGTGCTGCCCCGTTCACCATAATTTCCGTCACCTCAGAGTCTTCCAGCAATTCCTGGATGGCGTCAAATTTCCTCATGGAATTAAACAGCTTTTTTTCAAGGAGCTCCCGTTCTTTCAGCGTTATGATACGAGTGCGGGAATATTTTTCCACATATGCCTCTATAAGAGCATAAAGTTCCTCGTCCGACAATTCTCTGGTTAAATCTGCTTCCGCTAAAATTTGCTCTTTCAATTCATTCCATTCAGTTTCATTCAAAATCCCTCATACCCCCAATAGATAATTCCTCATATAATCCCCAAATTCGCTCCACAAAAGCTGTTCTAATACATTGCCGCCTCCCCGAAGTCCCTTTGCCGAAAAGGGCAGCTCCACCCTGTGGAGTTTCTCTTGCAGCTTTCCATGTTCTTTCTTATCCAAGTAACAGAAAAATTCCTTTATCTGCCCCTCATAGAAATAGCCTGTTTTCAAAAGACAATAGACGCTGCTGCAAGTCTTTAGCATCTGTGCCAAAGCTCTCACGCCTGCCCCAAAGTCAATGACCACGGTTTCATATGCAGTTTCCTTCTTCACAAATTCCAGCAGCGCCAGAAAGTCTTCTTCCGAAAATTCTCCCAGCTGCTCCGGATTTAAAAATGGAGGAATAAAGGAAAACCGACCTGTGTCGTAAACGCTTCGCAAGAAATTCTCTGCCGTGAGCTTTTCTTTCCGCAGCCACAGTATGATATCTCCCATATCGTGCTCTCCTAAAAACCCAAACGTATCCAGAAGGCCGGAAAACTGCATACAGTTTAGGTATAATACCTTTCTGTTTTCCGATAAAATAGTAGATAGCAACATAGAAAACGGCACCTGCATTTCATGATTCACAGGAGAACAAACCCCTATGACTTCTAGTTCTGACGACACCCCTTCCAAAAATGTCCGCCTGCTTCCCCCTGCCAACACCTGTATTTCATGCAAGATGACATCTATTGGCTGATACTTAAAAACAGGGTGAACGGTTGCCGCATCCCGCTCCTCTCCTTCGGCGATCCCCAGTTTTTCCTCTGCCAGGCAAAGAATGGGAACTCCCGCTTGCTGCAGTTCTTTTTTCATCGGTTCACAGCCATTTCCTGCAACCAGAACATCAAATTTCTGTTCCCTGGCAGTTTCTAAGAACCGTTCCGGCTCAGTAAACGCATAAATTGCCATTTCCTCAGCCTTATGCTCCATCAAATAAGCGACAAATCTGCTGCGGTACACCTCGTCCGCATCACAGAATGCCACAGTAAGTCTATGCAATGGCACACCCCCAGACTATCATAAAATATCCTAATAAGATTGCTGTTGAAAAATGAATAAGAGTCATTGTTCCGAATTGATATCCCGTCGTTTTCACACGATATAGCAGTTTTCCAAATCCAATTACCGCCGCTATTAAGAATGCAGCCAACATCACAGAAAGTAATTGCCTCGTCTCCAAAAAACCACCTATAACGGAAAATAATTTGATATCTCCTGCGCCAATGCCGCGCATTTGAAATAAAAGAAATAATAAGATAACCGGAATAGAAATGTTCACTAGAAAATGAACCAGTCCTGCATTGCCTTCTCTCAGCAGTCGAAATGCAAGTCCCCAAAGAAGTCCGGAAACAATCAGCCGGTTACTGATCTTCTCGTTCCCGAAATCCATCACCACTGCCATCATAAGATGAGTCAGCAATGTAAGTTGCATAATTTCCCCAATTCATCACCTCTTTCTCTGTTTTGTGAATCGGATTATAGCAACCCCGCGCCTATTTGTCCAGTCCTTTTTGGGAAAATTACTATTTTTGTAAATTATTCACAATAATTGTGTAAATAAAATGCCGTACAGAGCCGCAAAGCCCCCAAATCCGAGGCTTCCAACCGTCAAGAGGCTGACCGGGTTTAACCCTACCGCCACCGAAATTCCCTGCGCGGCAAGAAAGTCATTGGTGAAGACAATGCAGATTGCCCCCAAGACTGCCCGCACCAGAAACCCCCATAGGAACTGCGACCTCTGTTTCATAACCGCAATCCCTAACACCAATGCCAAAGCCCCTGCGATAATGCTAAAAGATGTTATGTTTTCCATGCACGCTCCTTTCCGGGAAAGCTCCCTCTACTTTCCGTCCGTCTTTTTCTATCTTAAATTGTGTTGCGGTAAACAGTTACTTTAATTTATTCCATTTTATGTGGTTTATGATAAATAACTTGTATATAATTGGTATTTTTTGCTTATACTGAAAGTAAAGAGATTTATTTTATCGGAGGAACTATATGCTGCATGTTTTTCAACCTGAAAAAACAAATGACAACCATTACACTCTGCTAAAAAACGACCTCCATCAGACTGCCCGGGATTTACAGGATGCTTACCGGAATCTGGAAAACGTTGTGGATCCCGATTTAATCGACTGTTATATCTACGAACTCAATTCTGTACAGATGCGCTATAAATTTTTGCTCACCAGCATCAAAAATTACGAAAAAAACAGAGGACTCTTATACTAAGAATCCTCTGGATGTATCATAATTATGGCAAACTTCCACTACATCGTCTCTCCCATAAGTATACCCGGCGTATACCTGCTGGGTATTGCTCATAAGGGGAGGCGATGAGTCCTGCTTCATTGCTTCTGAAAACGCAGCATAAAGTTTTTTCATCAGGCGTTCTGAGACAAGAAGCTCTTCTATGTCCTGTTTGTACATAGCTTTCGCAAGGTTATCTCTGGCAAATACATAAATCTGGTACAAATTTTTTGCAAGGTCATAGGAGAAATTTAATGCTGAGATCAGTTCGTCAATGGTTCGCTGGGCATGGCGGATCGCCTCCTTGCATCTATCCCATTCCCCTCTCGCATAAGCTTCTTTCGCCTCGTCCAAATAGGCAAATAAAATATCATAGATGACAATCACCAATCCGCCTTTATTGCTCTGGCTGATTCTTCTCGTAAACTCCTGTATCTGTTCTTTTTTCAAAACAGAACCCATCCTTCCTGATTACTGTAAGATCTGCAATACCTGCTGCGGCAGATCATTTGCCTGTGACAATACAGAAATCGCCGCCTGATTCAACACTGTCTGATGCGTATACTCGGTCATTTCCTCCGCCATGTCGGCGTCCGCAAGCCTCGACATGGCGTCTGTGATATTAAGCGAAAACGAATCCAAGCTTGTGGCTGTACATTCCAACCGGTTCTCATAAGCGCCTAACTTCGACCTCACTTCACTCACTCTGCTGATTGCCTTGTCTAAACGTGACAATGCCTTTGAGGCGCCCGTCATCGTATTGACATTAATTTCGTCTATGTAGAGAAGCTCACTGCTCACTCCCGGAATCCGTATATCCGTATTCTGATCCATGTTCGAGCCGATGTGCAGAGTCATGGTTCCGATATCTGTGACCTCAAAATTGACCTCCCCCTCATAGCCCGCATCTGCGAGGAACGACATGGAGAAGCCGCCCAGGTCAGACAACGTAATGATATTTCCGTCATAGGAAGCGGTCGTCGTATCGGTAAACCCGACCTTTGGATCCGGAAACTCAACGGCTGCATTCTTTCCTGTCGGCCCGACGATAATCGGATTGCCGTCTTCGTCCATCACCGGATTGCCCTTGCTGTCTGTTTTCTTTTCGCCATATACATAATTGCCGGAGGCGTCTTCTATCCAACTGCCGTTTGCCCCGGCCGCAATCCCCAGCGCCGCCGCCAATTCAAGGCTGTCCGTTGAAAGCCGGAGTTCGCTGCCCTTCCCGTATTGATTTGCAGTAAAGGTCAGGTTTCCTGATGCGGCATCCCTCTCTACGGTAGTGTCGCCAAGTCCCGCCGCATCCCGGATTTTTGTATAGACTTCCGTCATTGTGTCCGTTGCCAAAATCGCCACCGCAGAACCATTGATGCTGAAAGAGCCGGACACGCCAATCTCTTGGGTTTCGTCATTGAAGTCCTTCCCGGCAGATACCGGAGCCGGA
The DNA here is from genome assembly GCA_947627165.1 of uncultured Roseburia sp. Classification (GTDB taxonomy): domain Bacteria; phylum Bacillota; class Clostridia; order Lachnospirales; family Lachnospiraceae; genus Roseburia. The sequence continues at coordinate 841 of CANQUZ010000021.1, read as the reverse complement.
CGCTCGGCTGCCGATGTGATTTTCATAGTATAATTTCCCGGCTTTACATGATCGGAAATATCAATCCTGGTAACGTTTTTTGCATAAACCCTCGTGTCAAGAGAACCGTCCAGCAGGTTTTTGCTGTTGTACTCTGTGTCCCTGGCGATACGGTCTATTTCGTCCTGAAGCGAATCAATCTCTTTTTGAATCGCCTCCCGATCCTCCGGCGTCACAGTGGCTTCGCTGGCTGCCTGCACTGCAAGCTCGCGCATACGCTGTAAAATACTCGTCGTTTCGTTCAACGCCCCATCCGCTATGCGAATGACAGAAATGCCGTCGGAAGCATTGTCGGAAGCGCGGTTTAATCCGTCAATCTGCGCCTGCATTTTACTGGAAATCGCCATGCCTGCCGGGTTATCTTTTGAGTGATTGATTTTTAACCCGGAAGACAGCCGCTCCATCGTTGCGCTCAAATTGTTCTCAATCCCCAATAAATTCTTATTGGCAATCGCTGCTGACATATTGTAATTAATTCTCATACTGCGTTTCTCCTTCTATCTGTCTTTTTCCCATTTCTGCGCTATCCTTCCGCCTATAGCGCAATGTTCGTGCTGCAGCGCAGACACAAACCCGCCGAGTGAAAAATTTATTTTCCACTGCTGCATCCTTGCAGTATTTCTGACCTTCCCTGTCACTCTTCTGCTCTATATATCGGACTTCCCGCCATTTCGCTAAAGAGGCGTTTTTAAAAAATGATTTTTAAATTCCCGTAACAGTTCAGTCCACGCCATTCGCAATCTCGCACTACGGGCTTCAAAATTGCTCATGAACGGGCGTTCTGCTCATAAGCAGTCTCGTA
>CANQUZ010000020.1 GCA_947627165.1 uncultured Roseburia sp. | reverse complement strand
AATACCTCCCCTTTTTCTTTGACCATGATTTTCGCCTTTGCGTCCATCCCGATTAAAAGTTCGGCGCTGTCAATGGTAATCTCGATGGAGTATCCGCCGGACGCCCCTGTTCCGTCCATGGAAGGAGCGGAGCTTTTTACCCTGACTACCCTTGTCACTTCACCGCTGATTTCTTCATCGCCGGTTGCATCCGAGGTCACGACCGCTTTCATTCCCTCTTTCAGCTTTAAGATATCAGTCTCGCTGACTGTCGCCACGATTTTCAAAGCGCTGGTGTCTTCTATGGTAAGGATTGCCATCTTTTCGGAATTGATATCGCCTACATGGACATTCACAGCCGTCACGACGCCTCCGCAGGGTGCGGTGACATTGCAGTCCTCTAACTGCTCTTTTAAGTTCTTTAACGTATCCTGGGCAGTGCGGTCATTGTTCTGGTACTGGTCAAGCTCCTGGGCAGTGCGCGCGGCCTCTACGGCGCGGCTGGTTGACTCTAATACCCTGTCATAGTTCTCTTTGGCGCTCTCGACGGCCCGCTGCGCCGCCAGCAGAGAAGCAAAATCTCCATTGCCGCTGTCATAAAGGGCCTCTACCCCATCATAATCCTCCTGTGCGCGGTCGATGGCATCCATCGCATCGCTCAACTGAACCGCCTGATCCTCGATTGCCTCCTGCACACTCTTCGCAGTCGTTCTGCTGTTGATTGATTGGATGGCATTGGTATTGGAAATATTTTTCTCCAGATCTGCGATGTCTTCTTCAATGGAAGCTGCATCTAAGGTGCATAACACATCCCCCGCTTTTACGATATCGCCCACCTGAACCTTTATCTCCGTAATCTCGGACACTGCCTTGGAGGTTACGTTGGTGCTGCTGATTCCGGAAATGGAGCCTTTCAATGAAATGGTATCGGATAAATCCCGTTTCTGCACCGTTTCCACTTCCACCATATTGGTAATTGCCTCTACTTGCTTTGTCAAGTTCCGAACAGAATTTGCAATCCATGCCACTGCCACGACCGCTATAACGGCCACTGCTATCAGTACTGTTTTTTTCTTATTTTTGGGCCTTAACGCCCCACGGTCTGTCTGCTTCGTCTTGTTTCTCATTCTGCTATCTCCCTTTTTCGATTTTCAATCCGCCACAGACGGCTGAAAGCTGCCGCTTCGCTGCATTCCCCTTCCGCCTGCTTTCGCCATTGTACCATAACTTTTCTTTCTGATGTGGCACTTAAGAAAGTTTTAAGAAATCTTAATCTTTCCTACGGCATTCTTTCCCAAACTTTTAAGAAGATGCTAAAAAGGCATTTCCTGCGCCGGATTGGCAAATTCACAGGTATCCCGCAGAGCATCTTAAATTCGGTTGACCGGATCTTTTGTATTGCTGTAATAATACAGTAATCATTCAGGGCTGTCAATCTATTTTTTCTTCTTTCTCTGTTCCTCCCGAAAATATAGCATCATTTCCCTGGTCAGGCTAATCCCCTCCAGGTCGTCCGGGATATCCTCATAATCCACCCATTCCGCCACAGACAGTTCCTGTTCATCCAGCCGTATCTCCTCTGGTTTTTCCAATTCGCAGAAATAGCCTAACAGGAGATTGCTGTCAAAACCCCAGGGCTGGCTCTTGTAATAGCGGATATTTTTCACATGGAGGCCCACTTCCTCCTCCACTTCCCGCCTCACGGTTTCCTCCGCCGTCTCCCCAATCTCGGTGAAGCCGCCAATCAGCGCATAGCGCTTATATTCCCGATTGGCGTATTTTGTCATCAGCAGGTTTCTCCCGTCCGTCACGCCCACAATGACCGCCGGGGCGATTTTGGGAAATACCAGATTGTTGCAATGGGGACAGGCAAGCATCCTTTGTTTTTCATCATGCGCCAGCTTTCCCCCGCACCTGCCGCAAAACTGATTGTCCCGATACCAGACATATAAATGCCAGGCGGTGGCCGCGGCAAATGCCCTCTCCTTCGGCCGCATCGCCCTGATCTCAAACAGCGTATGTGCGGCAGTTCCCGGCATCACGCACCCTGCCCGCAATCCGGCAAGGAAATAATCCGCCTCTCCGATGGAAAACAGATAGACGCATTCCGGCGGTTCCCCACCGCCGCTCCGGCAGGCTTCTTCTAATTCCCCATAGGTGGGGTAGGTGATCTCTTCTTCGTTTTTCAACAGAATCCGATCCTCGGAAAAAATAAAAACCGGACTTTGCAGACTGGGTCTTTTCTTTTGATAGGCATTCTTTAACTGAAGGGGATAGATATCCTGTATCATCGTTTGGGTTCCTTTCCTAAATCATAAATGATATGCTGTATCCGTCCCAATTATAGCACTCTTGCGGAGGCGCGGCAATTTTTATCAGAGGAACATGGGAAGGCTCGTCCCCCGTCTAAGGCTTCCCGCAAAAAAGGAGACTGCCTGCAATGACAGCCTCCTTTTCCCTTACGAAGCAGCGCTTCTTTTTTCTTTTTCCAATTCTGCCTTTATCTCATCGACGCGTTTCATAAGCGCGTCAATCGCTCCGATTTCATCCCGTGGCTTTACATTCTCTTCCGCCATCTTCTGCTCTAACTCCATGCGCTTTGCGAGGTCACGGCGAAATAGAAACTTAAACGCCGTGCGGACGAAAGGCTGAATAAAGAATAATTGGCTGAAAAATGCAAATGGAAAGTTAAAGCATATCAGCTTCAGCCAATTTGCCAGCAGCGTCAGTACATGAAACCCTGTGTAATAGGGATAGTACAGGATGGCGGCGAAAAAGCTCATGGCAGGGCACATCAGACCTACCGTGGCGCAGATAATCGCGCTTTCAAACATCATGGGATGGTTTTTGCGGGGATCAAAGATTTTGGACGCCAGCCGGAACGAACAGGGGCTTCCCATCACCATTTCCAAAAAATAGGCGAGGATAAACTCGATGAGCGCCACCGCCCAGATGGGAACATACCTCCCAACCATATAAATTCCACCCTGGCTATGGATGGCGCGAAGGACGCTGTCTGTTCCGGCGGCCTGCATCAAGGCTTCGCCGTTTACGACATAAAGGCTGTAAAACAGATAGGCGTGGACTGTTACCACTACGGTCAGGAATGCAAATACCATTCTCTGAAATTGATTTCTTGGCATAATAATCTCCTCTTCTGTGCACATAGGCATAAAAAAACACAAATAACGCCGCACCAAATCCTTGTGGATCATATACATAATTCCCGTAATCAGATTTACATGCTTTGCATTACTTGTGTCGTCTATGTGTCGTTATTTATTTTTTCGGAAAACGCTTTCATCCGCGTTTCCTCTAAAGAAGATATCACAAATTAAAAAAATTTGCAAACAAAATTTCTCTCACTCTATTGAGATCCCGCCTATGCGCCTCAATTCTTTTCATCTGCATAAATCTCTCCTCACAAGCTTTCCAGCACTCCCTTGATGCCGCTTTCTTTATAGATACGCTTGTAATATGCCGCCTCTCCCTGAATCAGCTCATCAATCACCTGCATTCCCAACAGCTCCACCGGCGCCTGATCGTCCGTCATGAGATAGCCCCCTGCCTCATAGGCAGTCAGCTCCTCTTCCACTTCCCTCATCAGCAAGGCTAACTCTTCCTCCGCAATCGACTCCTGATTGCCGGAAAAGTAGGACAGCATATGGGAATCATTTGAGGCAAACAGTTCCCGGTTGGTGGAACCCTTGACGTCTACGGTATAAACTTCGTCAAATACGCCTGCAATCGTATCCGCTAAATATTGGTTGATATTCCCCTCCTGATTGCCCCGCATATTCATGTTGACCACCATAACGCCGTCCTCTTTCAGGTGGTCTTTCACCAGAGTAAAAAATTCCACCGAGGACATCTGAAAAGGAATGGTAATGTCCTGATAAGCGTCTACCATAATCACATCATAGGTTTTATCCACCGCATTCAAATAGGCCCTTCCATCATAGGTGGCCACTTCCACATCTTCCGGCAGCTGAAAATACCGGCGGGCCAGATCTGTAATTTTCCCATCAATCTCCACGCCCTCTATGTTCATCCCGCCAAAATATTTTCTGCATTGGACGGCATAAGTGCCGGTGCCCATGCCAAGGATTAGTATTTCGCTTTCCTTTTTGGGTCCTCCCTTTGTCATAAGGGGAGCCGCCATCGCATAGTCATAGTACATCCCTGTCAGCCCCTCCTCTTTCACCAAAAGGGACTGCACGCCAAAAAGCACATTGGTAGAGAGGACAATCTGTTTCTCATTCTCTCGGACCTGCAGATAATTATAGACAGATTCCCCCTCGTAAACCAGATCTTCCTCCCAGAAAGCAAAGCTGTTGGATGCCCCTAACAGACAGCAGAGAAGGAAAGCTGCCGCAGAAACGCCGCATTTGCCCCAGCCTGTTTTTGCGCTGATAAAATAGAGCAGGGAAAGCGCCAGCAGAATCCCCGCAAATATCAGAAAGGTGACAGAGGTTCCCACCGATGGGATTGTGACAAAGGTCGGGACAAACGTTCCGATAATGCTGCCTATGGTGTTGAAGGCTCCCAGCGTCCCCACTGTCTTTCCACTGTCGTCTAAACTGTCTACCGAGTATTTCGCCAGAGAGGGCGTTACCGTCCCAAGCAAAAATAAAGGAAACACAAATACAACCATGCAGGCCGCAAAAGCCGCCCAAATCAAAAATCCGCTGTCTACGGTAAAAATCAGCACGGCGGAGATTCCCAGAATGATATATTTTCCCAGGACAGGGATTGCCGCAATCCACACAGAGGCAATCAAAATCCTGCCGTAAAGCCTATCCGGATCCGGATGTTTATCCGCGCTTCTCCCTCCATAGATATTCCCAAGCGCCATAGCGATCATAATCGTTCCTATGATAATCGTCCACACAATCTGGGAAGAACTAAAGTAAGGGGCAAGCAGCCTGCTGGCTCCCAATTCCACCGCCATGACGGACATTCCCGCAAAAAATTCGGTAAGGTATAAAAATAACTTGCTTTTTAAAATCGCTGATCGTCTCATCCCGTCTCGTCTCTTCCCCCTCTTTTACAAGATTTTCGTCGTCCATTTGGAACAGTCCCAGACTTCATTGACAATGTCCTGGTAAAACTCCGGCTCGTGGCAGATGAGAAGCACCGTCCCCCGGTATTCCTGCAACGCCCGCTTCAATTCCTCTTTGGCGTCCACGTCCAAGTGGTTGGTCGGCTCGTCAAGCAGCAGCACATTGGTGCTGCGGTTCATCAATTTGCACAGGCGCACTTTCGCCTGCTCTCCTCCGCTTAACACCCTTACCTGGCTTTCAATATGTTTTGTGGTAAGGCCGCATTTTGCCAGGGCGGAACGCACCTCGTACTGGGAAAACGAAGGAAACTCCTCCCAGAGTTCTTCTATGCAGGTCCGTGTATTCTCTCCTTTTATCTCCTGTTCAAAATACCCCGCCTCGAGATTTTCTCCCAGCTCCACTTCCCCTGTTTTGGGCGGAACTAATCCTAAAATGCTCTTAAGCAGCGTCGTTTTCCCGATGCCGTTCGCCCCAATTAACGCTACTTTGTTTCCCCGCTCTAAGGAAATATTTAAAGGTTTTGACAAGGGCTCCTCGTAGCCTATGACAAGATCCTTCGTCTCAAAAATATATTTTCCCGGCGTGCGCCCTAACCGGAAAGAAAATTCCGGCTTCGGACGCTCCGCCGCAAGCTCAATCACATCCATCTTATCTAATTTTTTCTGCCGGGACATCGCCATATTCCTGGTTGCCACCCGGGCTTTGTTGCGGGCCACAAAATCCTTTAATTCGCTGATTTCCTGCTGCTGTTTGCGATACGCCGCTTCTAACTGAGATTTTTTCACCGCATACACTTCCTGGAACTTATCGTAATTTCCCACATAGCGGTCCAGATGCTGGTTTTCCATATGGTAAATGATATTGATTACTTCATTCAAAAAAGGAATATCGTGGGAAATTAGGATAAATGCGTTTTCATATTCCTGCAGGTATCGTTTCAGCCAGGCAATATGCTCCTCGTCCAGGTAGTTGGTAGGCTCGTCCAGCAGGAGAATCTCCGGTTTTTCCAACAATAATTTCGCCAGCAGAACTTTCATGCGCTGCCCGCCGCTCAGGTCTGTCACATCATGGTCTAACCCCAGATCCAAAAGCCCCAAAGCCCTTGCCACTTCCTCCACTTTCGCATCAATCACATAGAAATCGTGGAGAGTCAGCATATCCTGTATTCTCCCAAGCTCTTCCATCATCGCGTCCATTTCCTCCGGCGCCGCCTCCCCCAGGGAATCGCAGATTTGGTTCATCTTTTCTTCCAGCTCAAAGAGCCAGGCAAACGCTGACTTTAACACGCTCTCAATGGTCATGCCCTTTGTCAGAGTGGAATGCTGGTCCAAGTAACCTACCCGGATATGCTTCGCCCACTCTACCTTCCCTTCATCCGGCGTCAGCTTTCCTGTCACAATATTCATAAAAGTGGACTTTCCCTCTCCGTTGGCGCCCACCAGGCCGATATGTTCCCCCGCTAACAGGCGGAACGATACATCATCAAAAATCGCACGGTCGCCAAAACCGTGGGTTAAATGTTCTACGTTTAATATACTCATCTGAATCTCCATTCCAAAAACGTGTGGGTTTAAAACCGCAAGAGAAAAACGGTCAGGACAATTTCGCTCCTGCCGGATAAGGGCTTATTTGTGACGTTCTTGATACCAATAGCCGTCTCCCTGCTGCGGCTGTTTCCTTGCTTGCCAGGCATCCATCAAAATATCTATGCCACATGAAGCATCTGTTTTGTTTTTTTCAGTACATGGAAATAGGCAGGGAACAAAAAGAGGTCTGCAAAAATCCATGCCGCCGGGCTTGCAAAGCAGGCTGCCGGAAACCCGAAAACGGGGACAAAAGCAAAGCCTATCAGAGTCCTTGCCGCCATCTCGCAGACTCCTGCCAAAATCGCGAATTTACTATAGCCCATGCCCTGGATCAAAAACCGCACGATATTGACAAAGGCAAGCATACTATAAAAGGCGCTGTTTATCATTAAAAAGAGATAGACATCCTCAATAATGGCCGTATCGGAACGCTCCACAAAAAACATGGCAAGCTGCCGGCCAAACAGCCCCAGGAGGCCAAAGGCAAGAATCGCATAGAGAACGCCTAGCAGAGAACAGCACTTGAAACCGCTTGAGATGCGTTCTATCTTTTTCGCTCCCACATTCTGCCCGCCGTAGGTTGCCATGGTAGATCCTAATGCATCAAAGGGACAGCAGAAAAACATTCCGATTTTACCGCCAGCCGTCATGGCCGCCACCGCATTAGACCCCAGGGTATTCACCGCGCTCTGCAGAATAACGCTTCCAATGGCGGTGATGGAATACTGCAGTCCCATGGGAACGCCCATTCCGCACAAAGACGCCATATAGGAGGTATTTACGCTCCGCTCTTCTGCACTCGGATGCAGAATGTCAAATTTTTTCCAGCTATAGATGAGGCAGCCCGTTCCTGAAACTCCCTGGGAAATGACGGTTGCAAGCGCCGCTCCTGCCACTCCCAAAGACGTGTATAAAATCAAAACAATATCCAGCACGATATTTAATACGGAAGCTAACACCAAAAATACCACCGGCGTTTTGCTGTCCCCTAAGGAACGGACAATGCCGGCAACTAAATTATAAAGATAAATCACCGGGATGCCAACAAAAATAATGAAAATGTAGTGGTACGCCTCGTCGATAATATTATCCGGTGTCTGCATCCACTGTAAAATCGGCCGGCAGAGCACCGCCATCGCCACCGTCATAACCACTGCAAAAGCCGCAGCCAGATAGATGGCATTCATCATAAAGGCACGCAGCCCTCTGTAATCTCCCGCCCCAAATTTATGGGCTAAAGGAATGGCGAACCCATTGCAGACTCCCATGCAGAAACCGATGATTAAAAAATTCAATGCACCGGTGGATCCCACGGCCGCTAATGCCTCCAACCCCAGAAAACGCCCTACAATCAATGTGTCCACCAGATTATAAAACTGTTGGAACAAAAAACCAAAGAGCAGCGGTACTGAAAACCCTAAAATCAATTTCATCGGAGAACCGCTTGTCATATCTTTTGTCATAAATCTTTCCCTCTATTTCTCAACGCTGTATTTCTCGTATGTCTCAAAAAAACTATCCGTGGCAATGGCCTCCCCGGTGTCTAGCTCCAGGCCCTCCCACAATTCCTGGTTCCATTCCGAGGAAAGACCGTCCACAAAAGCGTTATAGACATCATCAAACGCCTCTTTTTCTCTTTTTTCCACAATATTGGATTTGTTCGCTTCCGTCAGCTCCTCCTCGTATTTATTCAGGCATTTTACAAAATAGTATCCGTCCTCCGTCTTAATTTTGCCGGAAATCTCTCCATTGTCCAACTGGAAGGCCTCTTCCTCCACTTCCTTGGGCAGGTCGTCCCGCGCCACTGTCACCTGAATGGAATCAAGCTGGTTGTAAGTATTGGCCAAAGAGGCAAAGTCGTCCCCATCTTTTAATTTGCGGGACACTTCCGATGCACTCCCCTGGTCCTCCACAAAAATCTGCATGATTTCAATGACTCTCGCCTCGTCATCGCTTACTTCTTCATTGACGCTGCTGATCAGGGAATGGTAGAGCTTCTGCGCCAGGGCATAGTGGGTGTAGTATTCAAACAGGTCGTTCTCTGATACCCCCAAATATGCCAGCTCCTCTTTCGTAAGGGAGGCATAGTATTCCTTTGCCGCCTCTCTCATCCCATCCGTTTCTTCCTCTGTCAATGCCATCTCCCGTGTCTCTGCCAGCAAATCCATGCAGACCACCCGGACCAATTCCTCTATCGTAAGGTCTTTTACATATTCTGTCAGAGACTGATCTCCGAAATCGTGCCGCCACAAATCCAATCCATAGGCGGTGCCATAGATATTCTGGTAATTTGCCAGATATACCTTTGCCTCTTTCAGTCCTAAGACCGTGTGTTCCATTTTAAATACCTGCTTATCCGTAAGGGAACCGGAAACCATAATCTCATGGTTTCCGATTCGGCACCCTCCCAGCAGAAGCGCCATGCAAAGAATGCCTGCCGCCGTCCCTATCCATCTATTCTTCATCCGTATCTTCCCAAATCTACTTAATTTTATTTTCACTGCCGCTTCACAACAGCCCTGCAGCCTTATCGTATCCTAAAATTTCCGCCAGATTATCTCCCAAATCGGAGAGGAGAGGCAGTTTTTCACCGGAAAAGCCGCCGCTCCCGCAAATCCAGCGATAATAGAACAGGGCTTACCTCTAAGCTTCCACAATCAAAAACCGCCCATCAGGGAGGCAGAATACCTCCTGGGCTTCCTCTAAATCCCGGTTACTCATACCGGCAATATCGGCTCCCGTCTCCTTAAAATAAGCGCGGACTTCTTTGATATCCTTGCAGACCACCGCCATGCAGTCCTCTAAAAATTCCTCCGCTTCCTCCGGCGTATCCGCTACATTCTCTGAAAATAAGCGGGACTGGTTCTCTAAAAAATATGAAATGACTTTTTTATCGTATTGGTTCATGCGTTTCCTTTCTCTTCAGGGACAAGTCTGCCATTCGTACCAGTCAATCCCTAAGTTCTTTAATTCCCGGTAGATGGCAGCCACAGGGAGCCCTACCACATTATTATAGTCGCCCTCAATTTTGTCAATATAAACAGCGCATTTTCCCTGAATGCCATAAGCCCCCGCCTTATCCATCGGCTCCCCGGTGGCGATATAGCGGCGGATTTCCTCCGGACTCATCTCCCTCATGGTGACTGCGGTCTTCTCGAAAAAAGTATGCTCTCCAACTTTCCCCGAACGGCTCATCAACAAAATGGTCACGCCCGTATACACCTCATGGCTCCGTCCGGAAAGTAAGGTGAGCATCCGCTCAGCATCTGCTTCATCCTTCGGTTTCCCTAAAATCTGGCCATCCACCGCCACCACCGTGTCGGCGCCAATCACCATCATGTCCTGGGGAGTCATCAGCTCCTCATGGGCTTTTCCGTACTGCTGCAGCATTGTCGCCACTTCCCTGGCTTTCTGCGCGGAAAGTTCCGACACGACCTCCTCCGGCAGGGTTCCTTTTATGATTTCCTCCCCCTTCGCCGGACAGATTTCAAAGGCTATGCCTACCTGTTCTAATAATTCTCTGCGCCTTGGGGACGCAGACGCCAATATCATTTGTCCCATTTTCCTTATCGCTTTCTTTTTCTCTTTTTCCTGGCCCTAAAAGAGAGCCTCTTCCCATTCCGCTTCCCGGAATCCTGTCAGCACCTTCTCTTCCGTTACGAGCAGGGGGCGTTTGACTAACATCCCGTCGGAGGCAAGAAGCGCATATTTCTCCTCTAACGTCATCTCCGGCAGCTTGTCTTTTAACTGCATTTCCTTATAGAGCATCCCGCTGGTATTGAAAAATTTCTTGATATCCAGGCCGCTCTTTTCATGCCATGCCTTCAATTCCTCCGCGGTAGGGTTCTGCTCTTTGATGTGCCTGTCCTCGTAGGAAACGTCATGTTCCTCTAACCATTTCTTTGCCTTCTGGCAGGTACTGCATTTTGGGTATTCCACAAATAATAAACTCATATTAACATCCTCCATTCTCATGATTTCCATTCATCATCCGCAAAAGCGCTTTCTCCCGCTCCTCTCACCCTGTAAGCACAGGGAGCAATTCCTCCAATCGGAAAGAATATAGCAGGATTTCTTTGACTTTTAAGCCTTTTCCTGCATAAATGCGGTCCAGCGCTTCCCCGTAAAGGCGGAGCTGGGAGCTATAGCGGTCGATTAGTTCCTGCCCGTCCGCAACCCGGTCCGTCTTATAATCTAAGAGGACGATTCCGTCTTCTTCCATCCAGAATACGTCGATAATTCCCTGTATCAGCGTCAGATCTTCCGTCCCTTCCCCCTCTGCGGAAAGCCCCTCCCCATCAAATCCAAACCGTTTCAGTTCTTCCGGGGTAAATCCCATGACAAAGGGCTTTTCCCGATACAGTTTCCCGCTTATCTCCGCCGTTTTCATTCTTTGCCCCACGGGAGAGCAAACAAAGTTTTCCACCATGGACAGCTTGACGAGCTTCCTCATTTCCTCCGTCAGTTTCCCCTGGGCAAGCATATCTGCTATCTGCTCTTTTGCCCCCTGATCCGAAGCAAACTGGTAACACTCCATGACCCTGTGGACTGCCGTCCCCCGAAAAGCCCCCTGATGATCGTTTTCTTCCTCTGACTCCATGCGCCTGGCAAATTTCGGCACATAGGGGACGAGTTCCTCCCGCTGAAAGAGCGCGTCGCTTTCCGTCTCTTCCCGCTGCATCATCTCCCGCATGGCGCGATTCTTCAACTCTGATACAGAATATTTGTTTTTTCTGGCCATGTCCGCCCGGTTTGGATACTCCTCTAAAAACCCGGCGGAGAGTTCCTCCACTTTGCCTCTGTCTATCTCCGCGATTTCCCGAAGGCATTCCGCTTCCTCGCGGCGCCGTTGTAATCTGGCATTTAATTCTTCCAGCACCAGTTCCGCCGTATCAACCGGCGTAATCCGGTACTTTTCCCCATAGGACAGCACCGCCGGGAGTACCCAGTCAAAATACCCTGACGCCCCTTCTCTCGTCAGATAGGACAGGGGCTTTTTGCGTTCTGCCCTAAGCGCATAGGCGTTTATGGCATCTTTGGCATTTTTTTTCATTCCGGTCAGGATAAGCTTTTCCTTTGCCCTCGTCAGCGCCACATACAGGATTCGGAGTTCTTCTCCGAGATTTTCCAGCTCTATCTGCTTTGCAATGGCTTTTTTCACAATCGTTGGAGACTTTATGCGTTTTTTCCCATCCAGGCAGTCAAGCCCTAGTCCATATCCGGGATGCAGCACCATGTTGCTTCTTGTGTCCTGTTTATTGAACTGTTTCCCCATCCCCGACAAAAATACCACCGGAAATTCCAGCCCTTTACTTTTATGGATGCTCATAATCCGCACCACATCTTCGTTTTCCGATATCATGTCCGCTTCGCCGAAATCCACGTCATATTTCTGCAGCTCGTCAATATATCGGACAAAGTGGAACAATCCTTTATAGCTGGTATTTTCATAGGCAATCGCTTTCTCTATCAGCATTTCCAGGTTTGCCCTGCGCCGTTTCCCGCCGGGCATTGCCGCCGCATAGTCTCCGTATCCCGTTTCCTTTAGCAGCAGCTCGATTAATTCGTGGATGGGGGTGTCCGGCACCATCGCCCTCAGCCTGTCATAGATCCGGGCAAAGGAAACCAGTTTTTCTTCCAGCGGAGAAAACGGCTCCCTTTCCTCTTTCTCCACCGCCTCTTTACAGGCCTCCTGCACACAGAGGTGGAACCGGACGTCCCGCTTTCGCAAACGGAGAATCGCCAGTTCCTCATTGGTAAGGCCCACAATCGGCGACCGGAGCACCGCCGTCAGGGGAATGTCCTGTTTGGGGTTATCCAAAATCCGAAGCATACTCAGTACCGTCTGCACCTCCACCGCAGAAAAATATCCGGTGGAAGAGAGGGTGTGCGCCGGTATCCCCTCTTCTGCCAAAACAGCGGCAAAAGTGTCGGCAAAACCGCTTAGACTGCGCAGCAGGATGACAATGTCCGAGCAGCGCGCCTTCCGAAGCTCCCCGGTCTTTTTGTCTGTCACAAGCTGCTCTTTTAAAAGCGTTTTGATACGTCCGGCGACCATGTTTGCCTCAAGCTGGCGATTGTCTTTCATGCCGCTGTCGGAAAGCAGCTCTTCCCCGCTGTCCAACACCAAAATCTCCGGGGCAAACATGGCGTCCTCCGCCTCCGGATAGTCGGCCCCCTCATAGAGCGCCGCCGCTGCATCGTACTCGACATTGCCCAGATTTCTCACCATGATTTTATAAAAAATATCATTGGCGCAGCCTAACACCTCTTTGCGGCTTCGGAAATTTTTGTGCAAATCAATCCTCTGCCGGTCCGATTCCTCTAAGCTGTAGGTATCGTATTTCTCCATAAAAAGCTCCGGGCGCGCCAGGCGGAAACGGTAAATGCTCTGCTTTACGTCCCCCACCATGAAAATATTGTTCTCCCCCCGGCTTTCCCGTGAAATCGCCTTTAGAATGGTTTCCTGCACCTCATTGCTGTCCTGATACTCGTCAATCATAATCTCCGCAAAGGTATCCTGAAATTCCTCCGCCGTCTTGCGGATATCCCGGCTCTCTTCATCCACCAAAATCTCCAGGGCAAAATGCTCTAAATCGTGGAAATCCAAAAGGTTTTTCTTCCGCTTCTCCTCCCCGAACGCTTCGGCAAATTCCAGGGTGAGGCGGACCAGTTCTTTCGCCATAGGCTCTGTCTTTTGCAGCTGCTCTATCATTGCCGGCAGCGAAGTGAAGAAATACTGGCGGCACAATTTTTTCACGGTTTCTTTCCCCGTCTCGCGCAAAAGCTTCACCTGCTCTTGTTTCTCTGCGCTCCCCTCATAGTTTTTTGCGGAGGCAAGGCGATCGTAGGTCAGATTCACAAAGCCCTGATAAAACGCCGAAAAGGTTTTGCCCTCCGCAATCGCGCGGTATTTTGCCAGGTCGCTCTCCACCGCCTTCCGGTACATATAAGGCCCGTCCTCCTCCAGAGTCAGCGCTAACGCCTCCTCTGTCAGCACCACTAAATCTCCGGCCGCCTGAACCAGATGCCCGGTCAGGGGTTCCATCCAAACCGCCCGGTCTAACGTCTCCACATCCTGCACGCGATAGTCCTTTCCGCAGGAAAGCAGCCACTCTTTCGGCCAGGGGTAGCTTCTGGAAAACTCATAGAGCTTCAGCGTCATGTCCGCAAGGGCCGCATCGCTGCGCCCGGACGCATAGCCATCCGCCAACGCCAAAAACTGCGGCTCCGCCGCCTCATAATTTTTCTTCAGCACCTTAGCGAGCACGTCCTCTTTGAGCAGCTTTAATTCTCCCTCATCCCCGATTCTAAAGTTAGGCTCCAAATCAATCTCATGAAAATGATTGCGGATGACATACAGGCAAAAACTGTCAATGGTTGTAATCTGGGCGTTATGCAGCAGCGTCAGCTGACGCTGCAAATGTTCATCCCCCGGCTGCTCGTTCAAAGCCTTCTCTATGGCGTCCCCGATTCGCTCCCGCATCTCCGCCGCCGCGGCATTCGTGAACGTTACCACCAAAAGGCGGTCAATATCCAGGGGCTTCTCCCCCTCCGTAATCATTTTTATGATGCGTTCCACCAGCACCGCCGTCTTTCCCGATCCTGCTGCTGCGGAAACTAAGATGTTGCGCTTTCTAAGGTCAATGACCTGCTGCTGCTCCTTCGTCCATGAAACACTCATTCTTTCCACTCTTTCATTTTCTCTAAGATTTCTTCCGGGCTGTCAAACTTCTCTAAATAGCGGTACTCATACCCAGGGATTCTCACGTCAAAACCGCATATGGTGTGGTACGGGCAATAATCGCAGCCCGTATTTTCCGCCAGCCGGTAAGGGCGCACCGACGCTTCCCCCGCAAAAATCTGCTTCCCCGCCCGCACAATCATTTCCTTTGCATAATCTGCCATTACGCCAAATTCATAGGTGCTTGCCGTCTTAGAAGCCGCTTTTAAGGAGCCGTCGCTTTTTAGTCCCACAGGAATGACGGATGAATTGCCGGAAATTTCCGTGTCCATGGCGCCATATACCTCGGGATCGTCATTGACTAATCCATTCAGTTTTAACTGTTCTAAGATGGCGTGGCGGATTTCCTCCTCGCTCTCCGTCCCGCTTGCCTCCACCATCGGATCGCTGATATGGTAATAAAAGATCCCTGCAGGCTCCGCCTTTTTGCCGGGATGCTCTTTTTTTACCAGCTCCATGGCGGCGTTTAAGTATACCACTAACTGAAGCTGCAGCCCATGGTATAGGTGCAGCAGCGAAAAGGACGTATTCCCTGATTTATAGTCGATAATCTTCACATAGATTTTCTCCCCTGCCTCATAGGTATCCACACGGTCAATCCGTCCCCTCAACCGCATTTTTTCCTCTTCCCCCAGCGTAAAAGTGAGGGCGTCTAAATTGCTGATCCTTGAGAACGAGACTTCAAAGCCCTCCGGCGTAAATTTCCCTTTCCGTATCTGATACAAAAGCGCCCAGACCGTCCGCCTGACCGTCGTCTTCATGCGTTCCAGCAGATACCGGTTTCTGGCATCCTCAAAGACTTCCGCCATCCGGTACCCGGCAATGGCGTCCTCCATGCTCTCCTCCACCCAGCGTTCCTGCTGCTCTTTGGGCACGTCAAACCAGGTAAATTCCGAATCCTCTACCCGTTTTGCAAACTGCTCTAAGACGTCATGGTAGATATTCCCCATATCCACGCTGGCAAATTCCTGCAATTCCCGCTCCTTAAGCAAAAGCCCATAGGTCAGGTAATGGGAAAACGCGCAAGAGGCAAACCGCTCCAACCGGGTGACGCTGTTTTCCAACGTATTGCCATAGAGCGCCTTTGTCACTGCCTGGCTGATGGGGGAATCACTGTGTTTGTCATAGGCGGCATGAAACAGCCTCCTTGCCTTTTCCCGATAGGACTCTTCCGAAAAATACCAGGAAGCCAGGGCAAGCCATCTTTCCCGAACTTCCCTTTTTGGTAGAGCTTCTTCCCCATCCTCCTCAGAATCCGGCTCCCAAAAACCATCCTCCTGCAATCCCTCAATCAAAAAACTCAGCGCGCTCTCCGGGGTCAGAATCTCCTCAGAGTGTTTTAGCTCCGGCAGTTCGATCACGGCAAGCCCGGGAAACAGCTTCTGCAGGGTTCCAATCAGATAGGAACGGCGCAGCGCCTTTCCGTCCGCCCCTACCTTCGCAAAGGTGAGATAAAGCCTGTGGGACGGCTTTGTCATATTCAAGTACAGATAAAATCTCTGAATGAACACTTTCTCCCTGGCCCCTGGGGCTAACTCCAGGCTGCATTCCGCCATCTTTTCCCGCTCAAACTGGGAAATGATGCCTCCCTGGCTCCCGGCTTTCGGCACAACGCCGTCGTTTACTCCCACAAAAAATAAGATTTTGATATGATTTAAGCGGGTACGCTCGATATCCCCCAGAATCACCTTGTCGTTGCCAGGCGGTATCACGCCTACTTTTGCCGCCTCAAAACCGGCGTCCAGGATATCGCTGTATTCCCGTATGGAAATCGCCTCATCCCCCAGAAGCGCCGTCACCTTGTCCAGCAAATCCATGACAATTTTATAGACCTGGGCGTACTCCTTTGATTTTGCCGCTGCCTGCCGGCTGTCCTCCTCCTTAAGACTCTCTTCGCGCCTTTTCAGCAGCTCCTCCAACCCCAAGTCACGAATAAGGCTGTACAAAGCATAAGTCTTCGTCCTTACATCGGCCTCTCTCTCCCGAAAGACTTCCGCCAGCGGGGAAAAACACGCATAAAACGCCTCCCGGATTTCATTCAGCTTTGCCATGTCAAGCAAGGTCCCATCCGGCATCACAAACGTCCAGTCCTCTTTCCAGCGGCCGCCGCCCCGTATCCCTTTCGCTAAGATATAGTTTTCCAGAGAATCGATATCCTCCGCCGTCAAGGGATTTGGGATTTCGCCCTCCTTCCCCAGCCTTTTGTTTCCACAGTCCAAAAGATGCTCCGCCAGCCCGCAGCGCAGGAACCGGAACACGCTCTCATAAGAAAAATCCTGTTCCACCACCTCCAACATGGAGCGGATGCATTCGATGAACGGATGAAATAAAATATTTTTGGTCTGGTCGATAAAGTAGGGGATCTCATACTGTTCAAAGATTTCCGGGGCATAGTTTGCATATTGCTCCACATCCCCGGAGACGACCGCTATATCTCTATAGCGATACCCCTGCCGCCTTGCAAGGAGAGCAATCTGCCGCGCCGCAAATTCCAGTTCTTCCCTGGGATTTTTCAGGCCTGTGATGCTGATGTGTTCCGGATTCGCCGATTCTCCCCCGCCTTTGCGCCGCCCTCCGTATCGGAATAGATTCTGTTCCATATAAAACAAATCCGGCGCCTGCCGATAGCGCCGCTGCTCCCCTGGGGGCAGCGCCACCGGATCCTCAATCTCTATGTGCAGTTCCGCCGCCATCTTCTGCAGTACTTCCACCGTCTTTTTACTCATGGCAAAAAGCTCATGGATTCCCCTGCTGTGGTAGAAATCTTCCCGGGTGTCAATGGTGACGGAAACCATGATTTTATCGGAAATCTGCAGAAGCCGCCTTAACAGGCGGTTCTGGATAGGGGTAAATCCGGTAAATTCATCAAAAACCATGACACTGTTTTTTAACAGCGCCGATTCCCCCGCCACATCGCAGAGCAGCGCGAGCACTTCCTCCGCCGTGATGAATTTTCCCTCCAGGTATTCCGCAAACCCACGGTACAGGGTGAGAACATCCTGCATTTTTAACCGCAGCCCCTCCCCGATTGCAGATTCCGACAAAAATGTCTCCAGACGCTCCGGCGTGACGTTGTACTGTGTCAGCTCGGAAATCAGCGATTTTATCTCGCTGACGTAGCCCATTTTGCTGATATTGCCCCCTAAGACGAAAAGCTCTTTCTTTTTTTGTTCCGCCACTTTCCTAAGCGCCAGATTCTTTCCCGTCTCCTCCAAGACCACGATCTCCTGTTTGCCCAGCTCGTCAAAAACGCGGTAGGCAAGGCGCGCAAAGCTGAGCACGTCCACATTCATAATGGCATGATTCTCCTGCCGCTCCACCAGCTCCCTCTGGGTCTGCATGGTAAACTGTTCCGGCACTATCACCAGAAAATTTTTATCCGGCTCTTTTTTTGCCTGTTCTAAGACGGTTTCATATAAATAACTGGATTTTCCGCTGCCGGAATTTCCAAAGATAAACTGTAATGACATTTCCCTGCTATAGCTCTCCCTTTTCTCTTAGATACTCCAGAAACCCTTCGCATCCTTCGACCACATCTTCATAGGTTTTATCAAAATCACCTGTATACCAGGGATCGGCGATATCCCGGTCTGAGCCTGCAAAGGTTAAAAATTTATGTAATTTATGTTCCGGATCGCCCTTTAGCATCCTGTTAAGGTTTTTCATATTCCAGGCGTCCATCCCGATGATATAATCTGACCTGACATAATCTTCCCAGGTAATCTGTGCGGCCCTGTGCGGCAAGACCGGAATGCCTTCCTCCCGCATTTTTCTTATGGTCCCTCTATGCGGAGGGTTTCCAAGCTCCTCCGTGCTGGTAGCCCGGGAGTCAATGTGAAACTTCTCTGGGATGCCTAATTTATTTACCATGTCCTGTAACACAAACTGACTCATGGTGCTCCGGCAGATGTTGCCGTGGCAGATGAAAAGTATTTTTATCATTTTCCTGTAACTCCTTATAAGTCCTGTGTTTCTTCTCAAATGCTTG
>CANQUZ010000019.1 GCA_947627165.1 uncultured Roseburia sp. | reverse complement strand
GAATATTTTTTATAATATTTGCCCTGCTATAAGTATCGCCTTCCGCAAGCACGCTGTCAGAAACCGCCTCAAAGCTATTGACTTTGCTGATATTGCTGGTCAACGTCGCAATCTGTTCGTCGGACAGACTGGATTTTTCCTTCAAAACGGTAAGGGCATCTGAGGAAGTATGCATCCCTAATTCAATGCCATTATCCTCATACACGGTTGACATAAGCTCTGTCTTGTTGCCTACAGTAACTGTTTTTCCGCCATCAACCAGCTTTTTGCCAGCTGAATCATACTCCTGCATGGTCGTTCCATCGTCAGACAGCTGATAAACCTTGCCGTCAGATCCGTGGAATACACCTAAATCACTCTGGGTATAGGTAACACCCGCATCATCGGTATACTGATAGAAACCGCTGGGTTCTTCTTTCTTATTCACTTTGTAGTAGTCTACATCCGAAGAGATCGTAATCTCCGTTCCCTTTTCATCCGCATATAAGGCATTGCCGTCCGCATCTTTTTTCCCGGTATTTTTGTAGACGTTGTTATCTTCATCCGTATATGTATCGTCCGGACCTTTGGTATATGTCTTGCCCGCTTTGTCTGTATAGGTGGTCACTGCCTTGATGTAGTTCGCCCCATCGGAATAAATGACACTGCCGTCCGCTTCGACTTTCTCTTTCTTATAAATATTGCCATCAGTGCCCATTAAAGAATCAGCGCGCTCTTTCTCCGTCATGGCGAGAAGATTCTTTAGCTTCTCCTGCTCGCCTTCATCTAGGCCGCTTCCTGCCAGGGCATCCTGCATAGCGGAATACGCAGATGCATATCCATAGGCAGCGGTCATATTGCTGTTTTGCGCACTGGCTGCGTTGTATTTCTCCAATGCCGCTCTGTATGCCGCCACGCCGCTTTTTACCGTTGATAAAATCGTATTGCCATCTGCATCGTAATATTTCGTATAAGATTCGTAAGCCGCCTGTGTTGCGTCAGAAGACACGCACAAACCAAGTTTGCTCAAGGCGGAGGATCCGTCCACATTGGAGCCGGTCAAGGTAAAATCATTTGCCACCCCCGTGTCTTTGGAGCTTACGTAAATACGCTTGTTTGTCTCATCATAGCTGGCGCTTACTCCGGCTTCTTTTAATGAATTTACAAACTCGTTTACCGTGGTTCCCTGCGTCACCGTGACAGACTTTTTCGTCCCGTCTCCCAAGGTCAGGTCAATCTTGCCGTCCCCACCGGTGTATCCCAGCTCTGCAAGCGTGGTGCTTCCTTTCGTACTCGCCGCAAGCTTTCCTCCGGTAAGGTATCCTGCCTGGGCAACCTGAAGGACATTTAATTTCTGAGTTCCGTTTACCGCATTGCTGGTCGCCGTGACTTTTGCCTTTGTGGTATCGGAGCAAGATGTTGTTTTCAAATTGTAATTCTTGGAAAACCGAAGCCCGTCTAAGCTGGTATACAAGCTATAGATTTTGCTGTTTAATGTCTTCCACGCTTCCTGTTTCCAGGCTAATTTGGTCTGTGCCTTTTTATATTTGCTGGTCTTATAATTATAGGAAGAAACCAGTGCAGAAATAATGCTCTCCGTATCCAGACCAGAAGCTAATCCTGTAATTCTAATGGGCATATTATCACTCCTATCCGATGAATCCGCTCATCCGTTTATGTTATCAGTTTAACGTTTCTCATCCACCATAAGTCCCGCTACTTCCCAGACTTTTGCAATCATATCCAAGGTCTTCTCCGGCGGAAACTCCTTTAACACTTCTTTGGATTCCTTATCCACAATCTTAATCGTAACACGATTGGTAGCTTCATGAACCCCAAAAACAACCTCCGAATTAGCTGCCTTTTTGTTAATCTCTTCTACTGCCTTTTTTATCTGGGCATTGCCGACCGTTGCTTTGTTCTGCTCGCTGGAATCGGATAAATTGTCGGATCTGCTGTCCTCTATGCCCGTCTCGCTTAAATTCAGCGTTACTGCACGCCCCATCTCCATCCCAGGTGTTCTTTCAACACTCACTGCCTTTGGCGCCGCTTTTATCTCCGGGGCTTCTACTGCTCTGCTATAGGAAGCGGCTGTTTCTCTCATGCGTTCAATTTCCATTTACTATGACCTCCGTTTCATATTCTTTTGGCATCATTCTTACGTCTGCACATCCATGTGCATTTACGCTCATTCTTTTTCTATTCCTTATATCGGACTTTTTTCCATAAAATTAATACCGGAGCACAGCTTTTCTTCTGCCTCCGGCATTTTTTAAAACAAATCTTTCAGTGCGGCTATCGCTTCCGCCTTAAGCGCTTCCTCATTTTCTTTTTGGATCTGCAAATATACTTCTTTCCGGTAAACCGGCACTTCTTTGGGTGCGGAAATGCCAAGCTTCACCTGATCGCCGCGGATTTCAAGGATCGTTATCTCAATGTTATTGTTTATCACTAATGATTCGCTTTTTTTTCTCGTCAATGCCAGCATCCTTATTCCCCCGCTTTCTTTTTTCTTTCCTGCATCGCCTGATAAATGTTAAATTTCACAGGGTAATCATCTTCTACGATTATCTGGCATCCTTTTTTGGTATCCGTATTGATGACGATTGGCGCTTTTAAATTGACCGTAGCCTGCTTTACCTCAGGGGTAGCCGTTACCGTCACTAAGAGATAGGTGTTTTCTTCATTCAGGCTGCCTAACGGCATCAGCATCTCATCATCCACAAACGGGCTGTAGTCC
The DNA here is from genome assembly GCA_947627165.1 of uncultured Roseburia sp. Lineage (GTDB taxonomy): Bacteria > Bacillota > Clostridia > Lachnospirales > Lachnospiraceae > Roseburia. The sequence continues at coordinate 15,789 of CANQUZ010000019.1, read as the reverse complement.
GGCTTGATTTCATTGGGATTTATCACCGGAAACGCCACTTCCGGCTCATCCATGGACTGAAACCACATGATGGACGCTGTCTTCTTCTCTTTTTCCTCGTCGAATATCAACGTGAACTTCTGCAGAAACGGGAACCCTATCATCCCTTTCTCTAAAGTGATAATCTTCTCTTCTTCTATGTCAATCTCCCCAAACAGTCTCGTTTTTGCCTTCATTTCGTTTTCCTCCCGTTTTTGCTACGCAGTGCCAGATACGCCTGCGCCCCTTACAAGTAATTCAGCAGGGACACCTGGCCAAGTTTCGACGCCGCCTGCAGGGATGCTGTATATGCATTGTAGGCAGCCGTGTAGTCAATAAGAATATCAGACAGCTCTAAATCCTCATTCTTTGACTTTAACTGTTCTATCGTCGTCTGCTGGTTTTCCATCCTGTTCTTAATCAGATCCAGGCTGTTTCCCTTACTTCCCACATCCGTCCGCGCCAGCAGGACATCTTTTAGATATCCGTCAAAATGCCCGATGTAGGTGTTGTATAATTTCTGCAAATTATCGTCTGCATAGGCAACTTCCTTTTCGGCCGCAGAGAGCCATTCCTTAAGGCGTGCCTGGCACTCCTGAGAGGCGAACTCCGTCATCCCCATCATTTCTTTTATCTCATCCACTTTCGCAATCGCGTCCATGGAGCGTTTCACGGCGTCAATCATTTCATCCACATCACGGCCGATGGAAGAGTCAAACACGCTGGACGCCTGGGTATTTACCGTCAGGGTCTGATTGGTTGCCACGACATAATTAATGTCCTGATAAATCATGTTCCCTTTGTCATCATACTTTTTAAATTCCAACGGCTTGTCGGGATTGGTCACGTCTATGCAGTCATAATAATATTCCGGCCGCACTTCCCCTTTGTCAAAACCGGTTTTGGCGTATTCCACTTCAAGTTTCGCTTCCACCCTTTTCAATGCAGACACAGCTTCCTTGCTGAAAATCATCTCGCCGCTCTGCCGGATGACAACCGCTTCATTCGCCGCAATTTCATAGTTGCCGCTGCCGCTTGCCTTTAACCAGTCCTCATACGTCTCATAGACCGTCGCCGTAATTTCCGCAGGGTTCTCTCCTTTTGCGTCCGTGTAGGAAATCTGCACGGTGGACGCAGCTCCGCCCGGCTCATTTAAGAACGTGTCAATCTCGCCATATCCGAGGCGGATGCGCTCAAAAGCGGCCTCCGATGGATTTGAAATTGTATTCCCCAGAATCTCGCTCTCCAGCTTCGGGACTTTCACTTCATTTCCATAGTAGCTGTCTATTAATATTTGTTTCATTTCTTCAACCATTGGCACTCTTGGGTTTGTTCCTCTAAATCCGTAAAGCTGAATTTCTGTTTGATCTGGTAACTCGTATCCGCTTCATAATTCATAAAGGTCAGCTTCTTGTTTGTGCGGTAACCGGTGAACACCGTTCTTCCGGCATAGTCCGCATTGCCTTCCGCATAAATCTGATCCCGCATTTTTTCGAGGGTTTTCAGTATCGTGTTTCGATCGTCCGTGGTAATCTGATCGCTGGCCCCATACTCGCACTGGGTACGGATGGTCGTCAAAATGGATTTTAGGTTTCCAAGCGCCGTATCCGTTACTGACAGCCAGGACTCTGCATCCGGAATATTTCTGTCATTGTACTGCTCCAGCTGGTTTAAATCTCCCCGAAGCCGCAATGCACGGATGGCTACAACCGGATCCTCAGAAGGGCGCTGAATCTTTTTTTCGGAAGACATCTGCTGGTTCACCCTATCCACATTCGCCTTATTCCCATTGATATTTTTCGCCGCATTATGTGTAATAATGCTGTTGGTAATACGCATATGCTACTCCTCCTATACTCCCGTTTCCTGGATCAGTTTATCATATATCTCCGCCATGACGGACACCATCTTGGAGGAAAGATCATAGGCATGTTGAAACCGAAGCATATCTGCCCCCTCCTCATCCTCATCCACGCCGGAAATAGACATTCTCTGTATCTGTATCTGATTTTGGATATTCAAAAAGTTATTCTGGAAAATCTCCGCTTTCTGGGTGTCAACGGAAACATCGGATATCATACATTTTAAGAATGATTCTGCCGAACCGCTCCGGAAGATGACCGTATCGCTCTTTAATTTCGCCAGCTCCCTCAAAATACTGTAATCGTCCACACCGCTCTCAATGCCGGAAAACGTCTGTGTCGCCACTTTATCCGGCTGTTTGACGCAGATATCGGCAACGCGCAAGTTCTCCGCCGTCAGTTTGTAATAACTGCTGTCCGTAGACTTAACGGTCTTTCCGTAACCCGCATTGCTCTTTCCAAACAGGTATTCCTTTCCGCCTAAATCTGTCCCTGTAAAGAATGAGTAATAGTCTGTGTGTTTTCCGTTCAGATCTTCCCCGTCCATCATAAGGTCGTTGAACTTAGAGCCAAAGGATCGCAGGAACTGATTCATCTGGGCGATATAGTAAGGAATCCCCCTAGTATCCACTGCAGCTCCGATGGAGGCATTCATCCCGTCCACCCGAAGTCTGTCTTCCCTGCTGAGGGCGTTCTCTAACGTGAAGGTATAGGAAGTAATATTTCCTTCATCGTCCATTTCAAACGAAAATTCTTTGTACGCGTAATTTCTTCCGTTGATGGTAAACATACCGCGTTCCGGCATCGTCATCGTCTCAATATTGGTAAGAGAAGGGTTCAAAATCTGTATCCTGCTGCTGTCTAATACTTTTGTGATTCCGGTAAAGTTATCTGCGTTATTTCCATCCCGGATATCAAACAATGCTTTCAGGGAACCGGACATGGACGAAGAGCCTGCGTCAAAGGTATTTCCGGTCTTTGTCCATTTCACGTCATAAAGGCCGTCCTGATCGCTCTGGTTGACTCTGTATTTCCTCGCTACGCAGGTAAGCGTCTCATAATCATTGGTGTCTACCAACAGCTGCCCGCCAACTTTCACTGTGTAATAGTTCGCTCCCGTCACCCGGTCCGGATCGTTGGTATCTTTCACCGGGGTCTCTGTGACTTCCACCGGAATCATGGTTGACAATTCATCAATCAGCAGTGCCCGCTGATCCCGGAGTTCATTTGCATAACCTCCCTGAACCTCAATGACATTAATCTGCCGGTTTAAGTTTGCAACTTTCTCCGCTATGGCATTGATCATTGACACTGTGGATTTCACTTCTTCGTTGGCGTTTCGCTGCATCTCCGCAAGCCCCTCATAAGCCGCCTGGAAAAACGTGGTGAAATTCTGCGCGCTTCCCACAAACTGCTGCCTTGCGTTGACATCGCCCGACTGATTGCTGAGGGTGTCCAATCCGTTAAACATATTGTTCAGCACGGTGGAAAACCCTATCATCATATCATCGTCCATATAATAGTTTTCAATCTGCTGCAGATAGCTTAATTTTGTTTCATATAAGCCCACCGCCGACTGGTTATTCCAATATCTCGTGTCATAATACCGGTTTCTGAGCTGCGTGATGGAAACCGTAGAAACGCCCGTTCCCACGGTACCGTATTTTTCATGAACGCGGAGCGCATTCGCCGCCACGCGGTTTGCCTGCTGCCTGCTGTAACCTTTTGTCTCCAGATTGGAAAGATTGTTCGCAGTTGTATTCAGCGCTATCTGATAAGCGCTCAGTCCCGATGACGCAATCGTCAATCCAAAAAATGTTGATGGCATAAAAGCACCTCTTATCTTTTAATTATCTAACCCAGCTGCGTAATCAACTGTTCAAGCATCTCGTTGATAACATTGATAAATCTGCTGGATGCATTATAAGCATTCTGGTATTTTATCATGTAGGTAAGTTCCTCATCGTCAGATACCCCAATCACGTTCTGCCTCTGATTATCCACGGTCAGCGCCGATTCCTCCAACTGCGAAGCGTAAGCCCCCACCACATTGCCGTAGGTACCGATATCGCCTATCATAACGGCATAATAATCCGAAAAATTGTACGGCGTCCCATCGTTGGGGCTTAAATATAACCCCGCTTTCGACCACTCTTTTACGACCGCTTCCGCCAGCTTCTGATCAACGTCGCCGTTCTGGCATAAATGTGGGAGCAAAGTCTCATTCATGATCAGCTCCTCATTGACATGAACGCTCCGTATGGTATACTGCTTCGAACGATCCAACGGATCTTCTTCATTATAGATATAATAAGTCTTTTTTTCTCCGGTAGCCGGATCCGTGTACACAGCCTCTGTATAACGCTCCGTCCCATTTCTGGCAAACAGCTCCTGTGGCGGAAGCTTTTCATCCGCTCCTACGGAACAGTTGTCCATATCCAGAATCAAGGTGTCCTCCCCGACGGTAATTTCTTGCCCCGTTTTGGAGTACATCTTCAGCGTGCCGCCGCCCGCTAATTGGGGCAGATAGGAAGAAGCCGATACATTCGGGCAAAACGTATTGTTCATCGCCGTCATAATCCCATGGAACAGCTGATCCAACTGCGCCTCTGCCCGGAGCATGACGGAATTGTCCGTCGTCTTGTTGTAATAGCTTTTATTTACCCCAAGAACATCCCTATAGTTTGCGACTTTATCTCCCCTCGCCAGAAGCAGTGCCTTGATCTCGCCCAAATCGTTCTGGTTTGCCGTCGAAATATCTTTATCAAACCGGAAGACGTTGGTATATCTGTTCTGTTTCGGCTCTGACAGATATCCCCAGTAAGGCGTCACAAACCCGGTCGATCCGTCTCTGCGCAGCATGATTTCGTGGTATCCGATTTCACTGATGAACTCCTGCCCCTCGATACTTATCTTTACGACTCCGTTCGCCGTCTCACTGTAAGTATAGTCCACAAGCGTTGAAAGTTCGTCAAGCGCCTGATCCCTCGCATCCCGCAGAGTCATCGCCGTCTCCAGGTTGCCGGATTCTATTTTACATATCTGGTCGTTTAATTCGTAGATTGTTTTTCCAAGTTCATTGACGCGCTTTACATCGTCTTTAATCTGCTGGTTGAGGTTTAGCTGGTATTTCTTCAGCCCCTCGTAGACCGCTTCGCCGCGGCTGATAAAAAGCTGGGCTTTCTGTATCACAAGGTTTTGATAGATAGCGTCGTCCGGATACTTGGCAAGCTCCTGGAAGGAAACCCAAAAGTCGTTTAACGCTTCCTGGAACTGCTGCCCCTCAAGCTCCTGGTAGTAATCCTGCACTTCCGAAACCGCCTCATGGGTGGAAGCGTAAAACGCCTCGCGACTTAACGTGGTACGGTACAATCTGTCCAAGAACACGTCTCTGCTATGTACCACATCCCCGATTTTTACTCCCAAGCCCGCCTGATTTTTACCGATGGCGGCATTTCCGCTGAATTTTACATAATCGCGATCCGCAAAAATCACAGACTGGCGCACATATCCGTTAGTATCTACGTTTGAAAGGTTATTCGCTGTTGTATGCAGCGCATTTTGGGCACTCTGCAAACCGGCAACGCCGATAAACATACTGCCAAAACCATTTGCCATGCTCGTTCCTCCTGCTTTTATTGTTTGGCGTCAAAGCCGCTGCTGCCTAAGATATCTCCTGTGTTGTAAGCATTCCTGTCATAGTTGGCAGTCTCAGGCGCCTGCCGCATACTCCTCAGCAAGGTGAGGTCAAACTCCACCATCTCCAATGCCTGTTTCAAAAGAGCTTCATTCTGCTGGTTTAAAGCCTGCATCTGACCGCCCACTTCTAAGAGCCGTTCCCTCTGCTCGATCAGCTTTTTCTGCTCCTCTGGCTGCTTTTCCAGATATCCGATCATCTTTGTAATGGTGAGTTTCTGCGGATCTTTCCCAAGAACGGTCGCCATATCGGTCAGCACCTGCGTCCTTCTGTTAGAAAGATTCAGAAGTTCGCTTGCCGCCTCCTGTTCCTTTACGTTTACCTCGCCAAGGGTCTTGACATCCCCCTTAATAATGGCGTCCTTTTTCTCCTCCGCAAACGCTACCAGTTTGTGATATTCCACTTCTTCTTTTCCCAAGACCTCCAAAAGGTCTTCCATTAAACTAGCCACAGTCAGCCCCCGCTTTTTATGCTAATGCATTGTACTTTTGCAATAATTTGTCTGCAAAATCATCCATGTCCACGTTATAATTACCAGAGTTGACGACTTCCTTAAGCTGTGCGACTCTGTCTTCCCTGATATCTGAAGCCTCTGCCACTGCCTGCTTTGCGATCTGATAATCACGGCCGAAGGATGAAATCTGTACTTCATCGCGGGCAACATTCGCAGCGCTTGTACGCTGTGCCCTTACTGCTTTATTTTTATTGTAAATCTGTGCCACCTGATTAAAAGACTCTATCCGCATAATGGCATCTCCTTTCTTCCTTGAAATTCGCTTTCTAGTTTCTATATCGGTTGAAAATGGTTTTTCCTTAGTGCCGTTCTTAAGGAATCTTCCCAAAAAGAAAAGCTTTATCCACGATATGCAGATAAAGCTTTTCTTTAAATGTAACAGTTCAGCCATAAGCAGAACGCCCGTTCATGAGCAATCAGCTTACGATAGTAAGCTTTGAAGCACGTAGTGCGGGATTGCGAATGGCGTGGGCTGAACTGCTACCTTTAAATATGGAAACATTTCTGAATGTCTTTATTCTTCCCGAGCACCAGAAGCGTCTCATTTTCCGTAAACTTCACATCCGGCCTGACCGTTAAGTTCAGCTCGTTGTCTTTCTTTGTCGCCATGATGGTAATGTTGTATCTCCGCCGGATGTCAATCTCCTGGATGGTTTTCCCCAGCCATGCCTGCGGCACCTCAATCTCAAACATTGCGTAGCCCTCGCTCAGCTCAATATAGTCAAAAATGTGGTCCGAGCTGTAGCGGATCGCCGTCCATGTCGCCAGCTGTTTTTCCGGATAAACGATTTTGTCCGCGCCGTTGCGCAGCAGGAATTTCGCATGGACGTCCCTCGCGGCCCTTGACACCACAAGCTGCGCGCCAAGTTCTTTTAACAGGGACGTCGTCTCCAGGGAGCTTTGAAAATCCTCTCCGATGGCGACAATGCACACGTCAAAATTGCGCACTCCCAAAGATCCCAGGAATTCCTCGTTGGTGCAGTCCCCAATCTGGGCATTTGTGACATAAGGCAAAACAGCCTCCACCAGCTCTTCCTTTCGGTCGATTGCCATGACCTGGTGCCCGAGCTCGTATAATTTTATGGCTATGTGCCTCCCAAATCTTCCCAGGCCTATCAATAATATGGATTTCATTTTTCCTCCATTCCGCCGCCGTTTTACGGCTTTTCTTTTCTCAGGCTTCCTTTAGCCCACCGTTATCTTTTCTTTGGGCAGCTTGGAAATGTTAGCGCGGCTGCCGGAAACTGCTGCAAAGACCAAAGTCAGCCCGCCTACCCTGCCCAAATACATCAACAGTATCAAAATCGTCCGTGAGACCGTTCCAATCCCCGTTGTGATGCCCAGGGTAAGCCCCGATGTGCTGATTGCCGACGCCGCCTCAAACACACAGGTAAGAATGGGCTGTTTTTCCAGGCAGCTGATGGCAATCCCCCCAAGCAGCAGCAGCGAGGCATACATAAAAAGTATCGTCGCCGCATATTTAATCGTATCTTCCGCGATGCGCCGCCCGAAGCAGTTTGTCTCCTCTCTCCTGCGAAAGACGGACAGCGTCGTAAGCAAAACGACAGCCACTGTGGTCGTCTTGATTCCCCCCGCCGTAGAACCGGGCGAGCCCCCAATCAGCATCAGCAGTATCACAATCATTTTTCCCGATTCGCTTAACGCGTTCAGGTCTATGGTGTTAAATCCCGCTGTACGGGGTGTCACGGATGTAAATAACGCGCTCAGCAGTTTTTCCCCCACAGGCGTCCCATCCCAAATTTCTCCGGAAAACTCATAAAAATAAAAGTAGATTGCCGGAAAAACAATTAACATTGCCGTCACTACCAGAATCACCTTGCTCTGCATCCGGTATTTGGAGAAGTTTCGTTTGTGGATCTTGATGTCGTTCCAGGTCATAAACCCGACGCCGCCTGTGACAATCAGAAAAATGATGACCAGATTTATCAATGGGTTCCCGGCATAGTCTGTCAGGGAAGAAAACTTTTCCTTGATGCCCATCAAGTCGAAACCGGCGTTACAGAATGCAGATATCGAATGAAAGAGTGCGTACCAAGTGCCTCTTATTATTCCAAACTCCTTTGCAAACACGGGAAGCATGGCAGCGGCTCCCAGAAGCTCTACAAACGCCGTCATTTTTATGATAAACCCTGTCGTCCTTACGATTCCCCCCATGCTAGGCGCCGCAATGGTTTCCTGCATCGTGCTCCGCTGCATAAGGCCGATTTTCCTGCCGGAAATTACGGTGATGGCGACCGCTAACGTTACGACTCCCATCCCGCCTATCTGAATCAAAAGAAGAATGACGCACTGCCCAAAGAACGACCAGTAAGTTGCGGTATCCTGGACAATCAGCCCTGTCACGCACGTAGCGGAAGTCGCGGTAAACAGGGCATCCATGAAGGAAGCTCCGCCCCATTCCTGTGTGGCAAAGGGCAGCATCAGCAGAAGCGTCCCTGCCAGAATGACCGCCAAAAATCCTGAAATAATGATTTGGGATGAAGAAAAATGTTTCTTCCTGTATTTATCCATTGTCGTCTGCACCTGTTTCGTTCGTCTCTTTCACTATAGCTTATGTCATTTTAATCTTTTTTCCCTTGAATTTCAAGCTGTCTGCAAGATATTCTTTGCATTCACAAAATATTCCCCGCCATGGTAGGATTCCAATACATACACTATAACTGCACAATTATTAAATCCCCTCAGTTTCAGGGTATGCTAAGAACAGTTATCTGTGTTCCCGCAGTTTTTCCAATATCACCATAACCTCTGGCTGTGTCGGAGTGAACTTTATTCCACGTTTCAACATCCCCATAACTTTTCTTGCTTTCTGCTCAATTTCTCTTGCAGTATGCTCACTTGTCAACATCAGATGATTTCCAGCGATTGTATACTCTCGTTCTATGTATTCTTCCGTTATCGGGAACATATCCTGTATCAGAAACGCGCTTTCCCGGCTGTCGTCCAGTTTGGCGATATGGAGAATGTCACAAGGTTTCCCGGCTTTTTCTTTTTTCTCTATCATCCGCCTGTATTTATCAATGCGGCTGGACAATGGTATCATCCAGCATATCCCGCTAATCGAATCTTCAAAACAATAATAATGCGGTCTGTTTCCTGCCTTATTGCCTTTAAGATACGGGTCTGGCATATCTTCAAAAAATTTGTCCTTAATAATATAAAAGCCTGTTTTCTTCATTTGCTAATCCTCATTATGGAAAAAGTCCCTCGCCTTGCGGCGAAGGACTATACTTTCAACCCAACCACTTATATACCGCATATTGGTCAGCGGTAAACTTTCAACCCGACCATTTATATACCACATATCGGTCAGTGGTAAACTTTCTTTGTACTTACATTCTAGCAAGCACAAAGGGGAAAGTCAATAGAGCCTACCCGTAAAATTTTATGCAATATGTAGGATTACCATACATATGCTGCAACTAAATATTTAAAAAGATAAAGGTTCTATTATTCGACAATCCTATATCTGTAAGATATTCTTTGCATTCACAAAATATTCCCCGCCATGCAGCCAGGGCATCCCGCTTTTTCATTCTTTGACCACATAGCGGTTTGTTTTCCATTTTCCCGTCAGGAAATAAATCCCCCCTATCCAAAGAGGCGTAAATCCTGCCAGGGCGTCCCCTAACCAGAATCCCACATACTCCATGTGGCACGTCAGCCCAAAGAAGAGGGCCAGTCCAATCCTTAATGCCAATCCATCCAGGATGGCTATGGCAAAATTGACTTTATAATTTCCGCTCCCATTGACCAGCGCATTCATAGGAGCACGGCAGGCACTTCCAAAGAACATGAGGATCGCCACCGGAAGATATTCCATGGAAATTGCCAGCACTTCTCTCTCTTCCGTAAAGATTTTAAAAATCTGCTGCGGAAACAGGAGCAGGGCGGCAGACATTGCCACGGATATCGAGACTGTCACCGCAAAGCAGGTCAGCATAATTTTAGGTACGCGCTGATACTTCCCAGCGCCAACGTTTTGTCCTACCATGGTGGAGCCCGCCGTATTGATGGAATTGGAAAGCAAGTTGCTGACACTATTGAACTTATTGGCAATTCCCGCCATAGCGGATACCGCTACGCCATAGGAGTTGATCCAGGAATTGACAAACAGCTTGGAGAACTGCACGGAAGCGTTTTTGATCGCCATAGGCACGCCAAGCTTTATGAGGCTTTCCAGTATCTCGCGGTCTATTTTCCATAATTTTCTATCCCAAACTTCCAGCTCAAATTTCTTCTGGTTCCGGAACAAAAATAACACACTGAGCAAAAAGCTGACTGTCTGGCTGATGACAGTGGCAAGCGCCGCGCCCATTGCGCCTAACCTTAACCCTATGACAAACACAATGTCCAGTACTACATTTAAGACTGCCGCCGTACTGACAAAAAGAAAAGGATGTTTGGAATCCCCCATGCCGCGGAGCACTGCGCTGACGATGTTATAGCCATAGATGAACACTAATCCCGTCATGCAGACGGTCGCATATGCCATGGTCTGCCCGTAGCTCTCCTCCGGCGTATTCATAATATGTAAGATGGGCGCGCGCAGGAAGAGACAGACTGCGCTAACGGCCAATGCGCAGGATAAGAGAAAGATAAACATGGTAATAATACATTTACTGATTTTATTCCTCTGTCCCGCCCCAAGATACTGGGCGATAATCACCTGCCCCGCATTGGAAAACCCCATTGCCAAAAAGGTCAGGAAATTACTGATATCCCCACCCACGGACACTGCCGACAGTCCGCTTTTCCCGGACACATGGCCGACAATCACCATGTCCACCATGTTATACATGATTTGAAGCAGATTTGAAAAAAATAATGGCGCCGAGAACACCAGCAGCTGTTTTGCAACATTTCCCTCTGTAAAATTTTTTTGTAATGTATGTTGATTCCTGTCCAAATCCATTTTCTCCCACCAGTTTTATTCCTGCGAATAAAACCGATAATATTCCAGAGCCTGTCTGATTCCCCCTTCGCTGGCTTTTGCCGTCACATAGGAAGCCATGGCAAGCAGTTCTTTTCCCTCCGTATTTCCCATTACGACACTGTTTGCTACACATTTTAACATAGGCAGGTCGTTGTTGCTGTCCCCAAAGCCATAGGTATTTTCAATGGGCATCCCGAAATAATCCAACAAAAACTGAATGCCCGTCGCCTTGGAATAGCCGTGCGGCACGAACTCCCGAAAAGTCCCGCCCCGGTCTATGCAGTCAAAATAACGGTCACTGACTTTGCAAAATTCCGCCAACTGTTCTTCCCTTTCGTGCCATATGACAAACTTATCACAAACGTAATCGTCCGATTCCAGTACATGGGACATATCATAATGCCTTTGCCGGAACACATCATACTGCCTTTTCGCAGATGGATGGCGCAACGGCCTCGACAGGTCGAACACGACTTCCGCCTTGGATTCAAATAAGATATCTACCCCGGTTTTTCTTGCCTGGCCTAAAATTTCCATAACCGTCTCATGGCGTTGATGGATATGTAAAAGTTCCCTGTTGTCGTAATAAATATTAGTGCCGCAGCCGCAGATGTATCCGTCGAATCCCACTTCCCGGAAACGCGCCTCCACATTCTGAAAACAGCGGCCTGTATTGATAAACATAAGATTTCCATTGGCGCGCGCCCGGCGGATGGCGAGCACGGCGCTCTCTGGGATGGAACCGTCCCGCTCCGAAGTCAATGTCCCATCAATGTCAAAAAATGCAATTTTTCTTTTTTCCACTCTTTTTTCCTCCCAAGCGGAACGCTCCTTTTGTTAAAAATCAGTCAAAGCCGCGAGTCAGACCGGCTGCTCCATGTGTTCGCTCAGTGCTTTCTCATACTCCTCCGCATCCAGCGGGAGCTGTATCGCTGCGCCTTTCCAGGCAGAATAATACGCGGCGTTTGTCAGCATCAGCGGATAAACTGCATCTGCGCCAGCCGCTACCAAGAGGCTCTGGTCGTTACACCGTACTGCCTCTGCAAAATTTTCCAGCATCTGCGGATACGGCTCTGCCGCTTTCTCAAAGGTAATCACTTCTTCCTCCACAGTTAAATTTTCTCTGGAAGTTACCGTCTCTGTTTTCATGTATTCCGTACTTTCCCTGCTATAACGCCAGATATGGAGGGTATCGTCCTCTAAAAGAACCTTTCCCTTGGTTCCGATGATTTCTAAGCGTTCCTCCCAGACCGCCTCTCCGGTGGTCAGCACAAAGACTGCCGTCAGATTGTCAGCATAACGCATCTGAATGGTCGCCTCGTCATCCACTTTAAAATCATTGTATTTTCCAAAGGGAATGTCCGCATACAGTGTTTCCGGCATCCCGAAAAGCCATTGCCAGATATCTAAGATATGCTGCCCCTGGTTAATCAGCGCGCCTCCTCCCTCTCCATGCCAACTGCTGCGCCAGCTTCCGGAAGCGTGGTAATGGGCCGTCCTAAAATATCTGGAGTTTTCCAGCAGGATACGGCTTAAGGTTCCCAACTCCCCGCTGTCTATGAGTTCTTTTAATTTCCTGTATTTCGGATAAAGCCGCTGATGGAACATCATGCCGTAGATTTTCCCGGATTCCTGTGCGGCCCGGCTCATCTGTATTGCCTGTCCTATGGAGACACCCGCCGGTTTATCGCACATGACGTGCTTTCCCAGAGCAAACGCCTGCTCCGCCAATGCCTGGTGGGTTTTGTGCGGCGTTACAATCAGTACCATATCATACTCTTCCGGACGGGAAAACAACTCCTCGGTATCCCTGCAGATTCTCGGTTTCGTACCGTCTGCGTTTGTGAGGCTTTTTCCCCATTCCTGCATTTCCTGCCGTCGGATCACCACTGCGGCAAGGCTCATATCTTCCACTTCGCCTGCGGTAATCATTTCTGCATATTTCTTTCCCATAACGCCGACGCCAATCAGCGCTATTCTCAATTTTTCTGCCATACCTGTTCCTCACTCCTGACTGTTTTTCCTGTATCAACTGCTTCTTTTAACAAAATTGCCATATAAGCATCCTGCAGGGCATTGGCTAAGGGGTATTCCAGTTCTTTTTCCCCTCTGGCGTAAGCCGCCGCATCCGCCATCACCTGCGCGATGGCTGTCTCATCCTCCGCCAGTCCGCATAGGCCAAAGGGCGGTTCATACACCGATTTTCCTCCAAACGTGATGCCCGTAATCTCTCTGACCTCACGCAAATTGGGGTTCTTCTCCTGCGGGATGATGATGTTCCGGCTGTTTATGACCAGTTTTTCACATTGAGGTTCATTCTGACTGTCGAGATAGTAAAAGGATTCGTCTTTCATTTCTCCCCTTACGCCCTGTAATTTGACATAATTTTTCCGTATAGGGGAGCGGTACTGCTCTGAGTCAAAATCGTAAAGAGCCACTTTTCCGTCTTCAAACTCAAAGGCTGCCACCGTCCGATTTTTCTTTGCCACTCTTCCGTCCGTATAGCGTTCATAACGGTTTATGGTTTCCGTAGTGGGAAAGCCATAAGTTTTCCCCGTCACCTGAAAAGGCGTCATCCCTTCTCCCAGAAATGCCCGCATCATACTGGCTCCATGATATTCATGCGCCAGGGAAATATTTAAACAATCCATATCTCCCAACACGTTCGTTTCCAGCACTTTCAACATTGCCTGATAGACCGGATATTTTCTATACTGCTCTGCAACTGCCAGTTTCGCGCCCTCTTGGTGCAGCCGCCATAATTCTTTTAGTTGCGACAGTTCTAAAGCGGCCGGCGTCTCACAAAGCACCGGAAATCCATATTCCAGCCACTCTCTGCTCACCTCTGAAATGGAGCCTTTATTAACCGCCACCACCACAAGATCCGGCTGTAAGCTGCGGCATTCCTCAATGGAGGTTGTCGTATAAATCCCCTGCTCCGCCGCCATGCGTTCTGCCTTTTCTTTCGTCCTGCAAAGCATGGCGCATAATTCAAACTGCTGCGGCAGTGCTTTCGCAATCCTTACATAATAAAGCGAACGCCAGCCGGAACCCACCAGGACCAACCGGATTTTCCGGTCTGTTTTCCCTCTGCTTTCCCAATTCATATGCTTCTCCCCCTTTTTATTTTTGGCCTCCCAGACACCTTCATCTTTTGGCTTTTACCGCAATGCGTCAATCTGCTCCTCAGTCAGAGGCACGTATGGGACAGCAATCTCATTCGCCCCTTCCAAATAAGCGGCACGCCAACTTTGATACTCCTCTCCATCCAGATAGTATTCCTGCTCTCCCTCATATAGTATATAAATCATGCGGTCGCCGTCTTTGTCCAACTCTTCGGGAAAGGCATTGCCGTTATAGTCTGTCTCCCAGTACGCGGCATCCCACGCATCCACATATGCGGCCGGTTCGTAAGAGTCCGAAGCGGCATCATATTGATACACCGAATACGGCCAAAAATCCTCCCTGTTGCTCATCCCCTGATTGTGCGACGCCCCCGCAAACACAACGCCATTGTCGTAGAACGTCAGAGTCGGAAACTCCACAAATTCCTCCTGAAAGCAGTTATTTACAGTGTCATATTCATACACAACGCCTAGCATCCCCGCCACAGCCGTTGTTACATAGTTCACCAAAAGCTCCTCTCTCCCGTCGCCATCCACATCAAAGATCGCAAAGCTGTTGTCATCTAAATCACTTCCGTCGCCTGTGTACTCCATCGCCCTCCCGTCAGGAAAACATTTGCCCGCATAAATGTCCCAAAGCGCCTGCGCGCAGGCCTCGCGGAAACCTTTCCCATTCCCGGTCACAGCGGAATCTTCCGCATAGGGAACATTTAAAAATCCAAGTACGCTGTCAATCGTCGGTTCTACAAGCGCACTTGTCGCGTCCGAGGAAACCTCCCGCTGTAATGCGAGCCGCGTCCCAGTATTCTGATAGATCCTTACTTCCGAAAAACCGCTGCCCGCATCCGGTCCCTGCACATAGGAATATCCGGCAATTATAAGCACATCCTTATCTCCGTCTCCGTCATAGTCCCGGAATGCCACCGCCGATATGGCGTCAAACACCTCCGCTGCTGCGCGCAGGTTGTCCTCCCGCGTTCCCTCCAACATCTGGAGGACCACACCGTCGGAATTTTGCAGGGCAAACACCACATCCATATAGGCGTTCTCCCCCTCCCCCGGCGCATAGGAGACAAAGTTTACCGTTCCGTTGCCAAAGAGATCCACCTCGAAGCTCTGATCCTCAATCCGCTGCTTTCCAGACAAGCCGTAATCTTCCGCATAGGAAGTGTCCGCCTCGGCCTCTTCGGAGGCCTCCGAGTGCTCCACAGCTATCTCCTGCTCCACATTCTCAGGTATCTTTCCTTCGTCTCTGCTCCCGCAGCCCGCAAGCACAGCGCACAGGCCTAATCCGATCCAAAATACCATAGATTTTCTTCTCATACAAAAAATCATTCCCCACCACCTTTCTCCCTTTCCCACCCACGATATTAGATGGGAGCACTAACCTCAAAGGCTCTTTCGTTTGTTTTTTCGCTTTTCCTATTATACCACACGAGAAATCCGAACACAAATTCTGTTTCCCCCAATTCACGGAAAATTAGTAACAGTTCAGCCATAAGCAATCTCGTAGGCGAATCATGCTTGCATGAATGAGCATACGAGACTGCTTATGGCTGAACCAATGTCATTAAGTTAGCACCAGCAACATAAGGCATACTGTAGAAAATACAGCA
>CANQUZ010000018.1 GCA_947627165.1 uncultured Roseburia sp. | reverse complement strand
CTCTCTATCAGCTCTACCTGGGCGCTGCTGGCACAGACAATCGTATTTTCCGAAAGGCCCGCTGTCTTTAACTGCCCGAATACCCGCTGGAGCATGGAGCATTTTTCGTCACTTTCTGTTCCATCATAATTCATCAGCTTAATATACTGCTTGGAGTAGAGGTCGTTAGACAGAGGCCAGAGCCGCTTACCGGAACCTCCGGATAATAATACGATATACATTTGGATTCTCTTCCTTTCCTTTTCCCTGTTCTGCTATCTTTCTGCCCGCATGGGGTTATTCAAGAAATCTTCATAGGCAAGACGGATGCCGTCCTCTAACTCTGTTTTATATTTCCATCCAAGGCTCTCTAACTTACTCACATCCAAAAGTTTCCGCGGCGTCCCGTCGGGCTTTTCTGTATCCCATTTGATTTCCCCTTCGTAACCGACTACCTTTGCCACCAGCTCCGTCAGCTCTTTGATGGTCAGCTCTTTGCCCGTTCCAAGGTTTACAGTTTCATCTCCGCTGTAATGGTTCATCAAATATACGCAGGCGTCGGCAAGGTCGTCCACATATAAAAATTCTCTTAAGGGAGTCCCCGTTCCCCAGCAGGTAACCTCTTTTGCCCCGGACTCTTTTGCCTCATGGAAACGGCGGATCAATGCCGGGAGCACATGGGAGTGTTCCGGATGGTAATTATCGTTTGGCCCGTAAAGGTTCGTCGGCATTACGGAAATGTAATCCGTTCCGTACTGCTTATTCAGATATTCGCAATATTTTAAGCCGCTGATTTTTGCCAGCGCATACGCCTCGTTGGTCTTTTCCAATTCACTGGTCAAAAGGCAGCTCTCCGGCATAGGCTGCGGCGCCATGCGCGGGTAGATGCAGGAGGAACCCAAAAACATCAGCTTTTTACAGCCGCATTTCCACGCCTCATGGATGACATTCATCTCCAAAATCATATTTTCATACATGAAGTCCGCTAATGCCTCACTGTTTGCCATGATGCCCCCCACTTTTGCCGCCGCAAGGAACACATACTCCGGCCGCTCTTCGGCAAAGAACTTCTCGACCTCTTCCTGGCGGCAGAGATCCAGCTCTTTGTGGGTTCTGGTGATGATATTGCGATAGCCCTCTTTCTCTAACCGGCGGACGATGGCGGAACCCACCATTCCCCTATGTCCTGCCACATATATTTTGGCGTCTTTTTCCATCATGATGATTTCCTCACTAATTCCATATCATGTCTTACCATAATCTTAACTAATTCCTCAAACGTCGTCTTGGTTGGATTCCATCCCAGCTCCGCTTTCGCTTTGGAAGGATCTCCCCAGAGGTTTACCACGTCGGTCGGGCGGTAAAATTCTTCCGCCACTTCAATGAGAACCTTTCCGGTAGCCTTGTCGATCCCGACTTCTTCCATTCCCTCGCCCCGGAACTCCAGCTCGATCCCCGCTTCCCGGAATGCAAGCTCGCAAAATTCCCGGACAGAGTGCTGAATCCCCGTCGCAATGACAAAATCCTCCGGCTTGTCATTCTGCAAAATCAGCCACATACACTCCACATAATCTTTCGCATATCCCCAGTCGCGCAGGGAGGATAAGTTTCCAAGATAGAGCTTGTCCTGTTTGCCCTGGGCAATTCTTGCGGCTGCAAGAGAAATCTTTCTGGTCACAAAGGTTTCCCCGCGCCGCTCGGACTCATGGTTGAATAAGATGCCGCTGCAGCAGAACATCTGATATGCCTCGCGATACTCTTTTACAATCCAAAAACCATACTGTTTCGCCACGGCATAGGGGCTGTACGGATGGAACGGCGTCGTCTCGCGCTGGGGAACTTCCTCCACTTTTCCGTATAATTCGGATGTGGAAGCCTGATAAATACGGCAGGTTTTCTCCAACCCGCAGATGCGGACTGCCTCTAACACCCTTAAAACCCCTGTCGCCACCACATCAGCGGTGTATTCCGGAACGTCAAAGCTGACCCCCACATGGCTCTGGGCAGCCAGGTTATAAATCTCGTCCGGTTGAATGGTGCTGACCAAGCGAACGATGCTCATAGAATCCGCCAGATCGCCATAGTGCACAAAAAAGTTTGGATTCCCTTCTAACTGTTCTATCCTGTCTCTTCTTTCCGTGGAGGAACGGCGCACCATTCCATGCACTTCGTAGCCTTTTTCTAACAGGAACTCGGCTAAATAGCTTCCGTCCTGTCCGGTAACGCCTGTGATTAACGCTTTTTTACTCATCTTTTTCTCCTTTTGCTCTGCTTTCTATCAAATCTATTCAGTGTAATTATTTTGCTAACCTTATTTTACCAAACCGTTGTTTAGAATAATCTAATTTTTCCATTTTTACAATTGATTATATTGCTTAAAAATAGTATTATATTGCTATCTCTATCACCAAAGAAAAGAGGCGGAGATTCCTATGGAAAAATCCTTTTTTGAAAAATATAAAACCTCAGAGGCCACCAACACCAGGCGGGTCATCAATACCCCCTCTTCTTTTATCCGGGAAAATTTTTTCTACATCCAGGAAGCCGGCTATTTAAAGAGTCTAAAGCCCCATCTGAGCCGGCGGAGCGGTTTAAATTCCTACTTATTCCTGATTGTCCTCTCCGGCAGCGGCGACGTTTCCTACCGGGACTGCGATGTTTTTCCCGAACGCCATACCTCCGCCTCTTTTCCAACGTCTGACAAGTCCCTTGTAACCGTTTCCGCGAAAGCGGGGGATTGTTTCTTTTTAGACTGCCGCCAGGAATACACACACATCAGCAGCGAAGCCGACCCCTGGGAGCTCCTCTGGATTCATTTTAACGGCGCGCAGGCCGCCGCTTATTACGCCTGTTTCCGGGAACGCCACGATTGGCATTTCTCTTCCTCCCATTTAGCGGAATTAACCGCCGCCATCCAAAATGTCATCACCTACCACGAAGAGCCTACCGACGACACCGCCCTGCTTGCGGCGCAGCAGATTGTCAACATCCTGACTCTAATCTGCACGGAATCCGGCGAAAAAAACAGCTCCGCTTCCCTTTTGGGGGATAAGCTGAAAAACGTACTGCACTATTTGGACGAGCATTATACGGAAGACATCTCCCTCGACAGCCTATCGGAACAGTTTTATATCAGCAAATATTATCTTTCCCGGGAATTTAAAAAGGAATACGGCATCACAGTGATTCAGTATGTCCTGACGAAAAAAATCACCAGCGCCAAAGAGCTTCTGCGCTACAGTAACGCCTCCATTGAGGAAATCGCCCGCATCTGCGGCATTGACGACGCCAGCTATTTCAACAAAGTGTTCCGGAAAATGGAAGGGTGCACCGCTTCCGAATACCGAAAACGATGGTAGTCCTATGGCATATGTCCTGCTAAAGCAGTGCCTTTTCCAGAAGTTTCTTGCTAAGGCTCCCCAGTTTTCTAAAACAGCCTTCGAGGATGCCCGCCAGCTTCTCCTCTGCCTTCCCAAACAGCAGCACACGGACAGAATCGATTACAGTTCCCATCGCGATTAACAGCACGCTTACTCCAAGAAGAATCCACTCATGCCAGTTGCTCTCATTCCATGCCAGGTAAGGAAACATATACGCCGTAATGATGCCCCGCAGCGTCCATTCCATGGTAAAGACTGCCGGCACATGGGATGCAATGGCATTGACTACCTTGCTGTTGAAGTGAATCTCCTTAAACAGCAAAAAGATACAGATGGCAGCCCCGATGGTAAAGAGGGTGTTATCCCTCGCAAAACGGTTCTGCATCGTATGGGTGACCCCATAGAGGGCGCCGTTTAGGGCGATGCATACAAGGGATATGGCAAGATATGCCGCTGCTAGTTTCCGGCGGTTTCCTGTTCGCTCATCTTCATGCAGACGGATATAGCGTCCGATGAGATAAAGCATCGTCATGTTGACAATGCCCTTGCCCCCGTCCTGGGTAATGTCAAAAAAGCATACGGTAGTGATGCCGGAAAAAATAATCAGCATCGTAAGAAGCAGTTTCTGAAACCTTTCCCTGCTTAAGCTTTCCACAAATTCATTTAAAAAGGGACTTAAAAACGCCAGCGCAAAATAGCAGGTGAAATACCAGGAATTGCGACCAATCACAGGAAATACATAAGATAAAATCTCTTCCCCGCTGTACGCTCCCGCTTCTCCCCAGAGGAAACGCAAAAAAAGACCGATCCAGCAATAGAAAATCAGCATCAGATCCAGCTGTATCATTTTTTTCGGCTTTAGCCGGATGCCAAAGTAGCCGGAGACTAAAATAAAAATGGGGACTCCCACGTTGCCGATGGTTTCTATCACAACGCACAGCCAGGCGCTCAGCTCATTGTTGCGGTAACTGCTGGCTCCGTGCATCCAAAAAATCAAAAGAAGTCCGATAATACGCAATAATTCGATTCCAGAATCCCGTTCCTTTTTTTCCATAGTTCCTCTCATTCTGCCGTCTTCCGGCGACTTTGCCATCAAAGATTGAAACTCCCGATTTTCAATCTTTCCCCTGCTTACTTTCCTTTTCTCAACAAGCACTCCTTTAATTTTGCAATGACGGCGCCTGCCACAAGCGCACCCACCACCGCCGCTGTAACCCGGACTGCCACATAAAGCCATTCCACGATACCGCTTAAGGCGGATACATCGAGGAAACGCCTTGCCACCACCTCAAACAGTTCCAGCCCCAGCATATGCAGACAAATCAACTCCATGGTATGCGTGCCGATGTAACTGAGAAAACCGCTGATTTTCATCCGCTCGGTCCATTTACACACCCAGATGCAGAGAGTTGATCCCGTCACCGAAATGATCGGTTAAAAGGGAACACTGAGACTGTCAAATCTGCCGTACTCCCGGATGGACATATTCAATCTGCCGTTAAAGACCACCAGGCCCACATAGAGGAACAGGTTCGCCGCCACCAGCCAGAGGGAGGTTTTTTTCTCAAAAAAGTTTCCTTTTTTCATCCATGCGCCCACCAGCATCAAAACGGCCGCCATTCCCGCAATATCGATGCTCCAGGGCAGCAACACCGGAAGTCCGTTTAACAGCATGGTCACCGCCAGCAGCACAGCCGATACCGCCACTGTTATTTTGATATCGCTTAAGCATTTGTCCGCAATCAGATAAAACAGCAGCGATGTCACAAAAAATGCTGTCAGATACCACATCGCCCCATTGGCAATGTCCAGGAGGTAGACATTCTCCGCGCCTTCCGCCGCTTTATAAAGGCAGAAACGGGAGTAGAACACGCCAAAGAGAGACTGTTTCATTGCCGCCCCGTCTCTCCTTATCACCGCATAAAAACACCAGAGGAATGCGCTGTAGCCAAAATAAGGGATTAAGAGGCGCTTCGCTTTCTTTTGGATGGCTGCTCCATAAGAAGCTTCCGGCCGGTAAATATAGCCTGAAATGATAAAAAATATCTGGATGTAATAAAAGATTAAAAAGCTGCTCAATCCATGGGCGTGGGAGATCATCACCAACAGCAGCGCCAATCCTCTTGCCGCATCCAGATACTTGTATTTCGTTTTGTCCATTGCGTTCGCTTTCGTACCTTCCATGTGCACCCCAAACCTTTCTTTTACTTGTGAGATCCGTTTCTCCTTCCCAGCGTAAGCCGCAGGAACTTCACATTTGTGACAAGGTAACGTTTCATCAGACGTTTTGGATCCTGCAGGAGGCGGTAGAGCCACTCCAGACTCAATTTCTGCATCCACACAGGCGCACGCTTAATCGTCCCGGCATAGTAGTCAAATCCCGCCCCCACGCCAATCATGACGCCGTGCACCTTTCCCCTGTGCTCATACATCCACCGCTCCTGCTTTGGCGCGCCAAGCCCGACCCAGATAATGTCCGCCTTTGCTTCGTTCATCTTCCGGACTGCCTCCGCGTCTTCCTCTTCCGTCAGCGGACGGAACGGCGGGGACACCATCCCTGCAATGATCAGATTTTGATACTGCGCCGGAAGTTTTTTTGCCAGTGTCTCAATCGTCTCCTCCCTGCCTCCGTAAAAGTAATGGCGCAGGCCGTTGTTTCTGGCAAAGAGCTCTCCCATCAAATCCGGTCCCGTCACCCGCTCCGCCTCCGGATAACCATGCTTTTTTGAGTAAAGCGATAAGGGCTTTCCGTCCGGCAGGGCAAGCGCCGCACTGTTCTGGATATGGCGGTAGTCCTCTTCCTCATACCCAATGACCGTCGTATGCACATTCGAGACACAGATGTAGTTTCCGCGAAGTGCTTCCATATTTTCTTCAATATACGCAACCGTCTCCGCCATGTTTGTCACGGCGATATTCGTTCCCAAAATATTACACGTCTTCATCTCATTCTTTTGCCCCTATCACCATTTCCAACTCTGTCCCGCCCATAATGGAGGGGATCAGGCTAAATGTGCTCTGGTAACTGCCTAAGATTTTACGGCATTTCGATAAACACAGCATATCCACAAGGGCATCCTGAATCCCCGTCTTGGAATCCCGGTCTAACACCTTTTCCTCGTAGACAATCAAGCGGTCCGCCGGAAAATGTCCCTTAAGCTCTTCTATCACCGAGGGATCGTCCGTGGTCACGTAAAAATCCGTCTGCTCCCCCTCCGCCTTCATCTTTTCCAGAAACAGAGACAGCGGGCTGTTTGCCCGCGCCTCCGCATGATCCGTCCTGCGGATGTGAACCCCCACGGTGTCATGGCTGATTTTAGAAAAAACCCTTCCGCCGCGTTCTAATACCTCCGGCGCCGGTTTTAAAAAGGAAAAGCTCTCTTTCCGTATCTCGCAGAGATTGGTGTAAGACTTGATATAGCTTACAGGTTCCCTTGCCACCATCTCTTCTACCCTGGCAAAGCCTCCCTCCCGCTTCCAGTCTGCAATCTCGTCACATTCGATAAAGCGATCCGCCGCCTTTCGATAACGTCGTTTCATCCGGTTGCTGTTAAGGTTTTCGAGTACGCCGTTTTTCCATCCCATCTCACTGATCTCCACAGTGGGGACTGCAATTTCAAACAAATCCTCCGAACGGATGGCGCACCCTATCTCCCGCTTCCACAAAAACAGTAACTGTTTCCCCAGCTTTCTGCTCAATTCATAGGCAGAGGTCATGGCAAGCAGACGATTCCCAAGACCGGCGCAGGGTTCCAGCATAATTGCGTTTCTTTCTGTTTTTACATCCATATGCCAAACCTACCCTCTCTCCACTTTGTCTGCCGTCACGTTTCCGTTCTCCACCCTGTAGACAATATCGCAGTTGCGTATGGTGGATAATCGGTGGGCAATGATCAACATAGTCATTTTTCCCTGTAAGCTGTCGATGGCCTCCATCACCGCCGCCTCCGTCTCGTTGTCAAGGGCGGAAGTCGCCTCATCAAGCACTAAAATCTCCGGTCTGCGGTAAAGCGCCCTTGCAATGCCGATACGCTGCCTCTGCCCGCCGGAAATGCGCACGCCGGCCTCCCCAATGACCGTATCCAGCCCGTGTTCCATTTCCCGAACAAAACCGTCTAGCTGCGCCTGTTTTAACGCCTCCCATATCTTTTCATCCTCAATGTCCCCCTCTGCGCCAAAGGCAATGTTATTGCGGATGGTATCGTCTAACATATAAATGGTCTGGGGAATGTAGCCGATTTTCTCATGCCATCCCCTAAGCGCCGTCTGGATGTCGGTGCCGTCCGCTTTGATGACGCCTTTCTGCGGCGTAAGCACGCCTAAGATTAAGTCCACAAAGGTGGTCTTTCCGGCACCGGAAGGACCGATAAACGCCACGGAAGCATTCTTAGGGATTGATACATTGACATCCTTTAAGACCGGCTCGTCCACATTCGGGTAGGTAAACTCCATGTGCTCCACGCGGATTTCTTTTTGCAGAGAAATTTCCTGCTCTCCCTCTTTTTTCGCCTGTGCCTCCTCCATCTTCTGTTTATTTTCTGCAATCTCCCGGTATTCATCGCGGATTTTTTCAATGACTACGCCATTATGGATGATGGCTGCGTAATAAGAGGATATTTTATTGACCGAGGGCAGCAATTTAAAAGCCGCCACCGCAAATACGGCAAGCACCACCAGGAAATGCTCATTATCCGCCGTTCCCGCCGCCACTTTCACAATAATCATCGCCATCAGTCCGGCAATGGCAAGCGCCTCGATGATAGGTTTCGGCAGAGAGCTTAAGAACGCGTTCTGTTTGATTACATACGTATAAATCTCGTTCTGCTTTTCAAAATCCTGCTCAAAGTACTCTTCCCGGTTGGCAATTTTAATCTCTTTGATGCCCCCAAACGCCTGCTGCATACATTTTAACATACCGGCGGAATACGTTCTTCTGTCATGTCCATAGCCCTCTAAAACTTTCTTTAACCCCACAATCAAAATCAGGCCCATGATGCCGAGGCTTGCGATGACGCCCAGCGTAATTGTAACGTCCGTCACCAACAGGGTTACGGTCAGCACGAGAGAGACACACAGCTCTGACGCTAACTGCAGGGCGTTCAGCACTGCGGTATAAAACATCTCCGGATCCGTATTGATATTCCGGATCAGCTCGGAACTGTTCAGATTCAAGAAAAATGTATACTCCTGCCCGATATAGTACCGCATCAGGGTGTTCTGCATCTGTTCTTTCCCATAATAGGAAAATTTATACTGTAAATTGTACATATAGACTAAAAACAGATTCTTAAAAATATAGACTGCAATAATCACCCCGGACATCAGGATGAGAAACTGGCTGGTATCATCCATCCCAAGGGTATCGTATGCCCACCGGGCGTATTTATTTTCCAAAAGCACCTCCGGCGTCGCCACCGCCTGAATGAACGGGATGATTACGGACACCCCTAACAATTCCACAAAGGCATCAATAAATATAATCAGGGTAAGATAGGCAAGGCTTCGTTTCTGCCTGCCGTCAAAGACTTCAAACGCTTTTTTAATCTGATCCATCTTGCTTCTCCTTCTAATTAAGAACGTATTCGTTTGAAAATAAATTCCATTCGTTCCTCCGGCAGTACCGCATACACCGGACAATTACCATGATATTCAGAAAACAACAACTTGTCAAATTATTTCTGTATTGTTATAATGAACAGCGTAACAGTTCAGCCATAAGCAGTCTCGTAGGCGAATCGTGCTTGCATGAATGAGCATACGAGACTGCTTATGAGCAGAACGCCCGTTCATGAGCAATTTTGAAGCCCGTAGTGCGGGATTGCGAATGGCGTGGGCTGAACTGTTACTGAACAGCAACGAATATTTTACAGGAAAGGGTCATTTTGCCATGCCAAAACATTCCACCGTGCAAAAAGAAAGAAACTCCAGTTTAGAGATCCTCCGGCTCATTTGCATTTTCCACGTCATCTTCTGGCACAGCGCCGGACCATACTTAAATCAGATTTCCGGCTCAAACCTGGGGGACGCCCTCATCATCAATGCCATCACCAACAACACCAATCTCATTTTTATGCTGATATCCGGTTATTTTGGCATTCGCTTCAATCTGGAAAAATTAATCAAATTGGATTTGTGCATCATTTTTTATGACCTCCTCTTTATGTTTTTAACCGGAAATTTCGGCCTTAAAACACTGATTACCTGTTTTTTGCCGATTACCTTTGAAAACCATTGGTTTGTCAGCTGCTATTTTGTCATTGCGCTTTTCTCCGGTTTTTTGAACCGGATACCGGAAGCGTTGAGCCGGACTTCTTTCCGCAATTTACTGTTATTATTGCTGTTTGTCTTTTATGTCATGCCTACCGTCTTTTTCCATGAGTTAATCGAAGATACCGGAAAGGGCGTGGTCTGCATGACGATTATGTACCTGGTAGGCCGTTACATCCGCCTTTATCTCAGTGAGCGCCATTTCCGCAAGGATCGTCTTGCCATTCTGTTTTTTGGGAACCTGCTTGTCATTTCCACGCTGAACCTGGCCCTGACTACGGCATCGGGAACTTTTATGGGAATGTATTGCCGCGACAACTCCATCTTCATTGTGGTCAATGCTGTCTGCGCCTTTTTATTCTTTCGGGAATTTTACATTTCCATCCCCCTCATCAACCACCTGTCTCAAAGCGTGGTATTCCTCTACTGCATCGAGGGGTATATGCGGCAGATTTTCAATCGGTTTGTAGATTTAGGCGCCCATGTCAACGACTGGTATTTTACCGGGACAGTCCTTGTCTACGCCGTTTCCGTCTTCGCTGCCTGCCTTCTGCTGCATGAGGTGCGCTATTTCCTCTTAGACCGTTTTGACGGCTTTCTGGCAAATCGGATCATGAGGCTGGTAAACAGCGTTACTCCCGCAGTGAAACGGGGGTATGCGAAACTTCATGATAATGTACTTATTTTGATATCAAAATAGGAATTGAAATAGAAATGAGGGTTTTATGAATATCCGAAGTATTTATAAGAAACACAGACGAAAGAAACAGCTTGCCCAGGCTTCCGGCTATGTCAGCATCCATCCGGATGCTATCTTAGGAGAAAATTTTAACTTAGACCTCCGCGCCCCGGAATCCGGAAAAACCTATCTGGAAATCGGAGCAGGAAGCATCGTGGATTCCTCTTTTGTTTTTGAGACGGGGACAGGCCATATGAAAGTGGGGGAGCGCGTCCATATTGGAGGCGGCACACAGCTCATCTCCAAATCCAATATCACCATTGGAGATGATGTCATCATCGCCTGGAACTGTACGATTTATGACCACAACTCCCATTCCATCCACTGGGTGGAACGAAAAAACGACGTCCCCAGAGAGTGGGAAAACGCCGTGAAAGGTCGTCCGATTTTGCAGGATAAGGATTGGTCCGTGGTAAAGAGCGCCCCTATCACCATCCAAGACAAGGTCTGGATGGGCTTTGGCGTCACCGTGTTAAAAGGCGTCACCATTGGGGAGGGCGCCGTCATCGGGGCGGGCAGTGTGGTAACAAAGGACGTGCCGCCCTACACTGTAGTTGCCGGCAATCCCGCCCGGGTTGTGCGGACGTTAAGGGAAAGCTGATGCCATAAGGGCAGGCTACAGTACAATGTAACGCTCTGTTCCCTTCACGGATCGCAAATATAAATCCACACAGGACTGGTTAGGTCCAATATGGTAATCCGCCTGTTTGCAGAGCTCCACAATCGCAAGGAGTTTGATGAGGTTCTTTCTGCGGAA
Organism: uncultured Roseburia sp.; assembly: GCA_947627165.1. GTDB lineage: Bacteria > Bacillota > Clostridia > Lachnospirales > Lachnospiraceae > Roseburia. The sequence continues at coordinate 8,960 of CANQUZ010000018.1, read as the reverse complement.
GCCCCAGTCCTGCTTATAAAAGGCTTCATTATAGTAGCCCCGCTCTTCTTCCCCTGTGAGGGTATAAAGTTTCCATTCCGGACGCAGCTCTTTGATTTTCATTACGTTTGTATAATCGTCTGTAAAAATGAAAATCGCTTCCTCCTGGAAGCCTAACGCTTCTATTTTTTCCACATAGCTCTCAGCGGTCTTTAATTCCTTGTATTCCAGACATTTATCTCCCCCTCGTATCTGCATGGACACAAAATGCTCCGGCATGGAAAGCCCCGCAATCAAAGCGTCCATCTCCGCCTTTACATCTGGTTTCGGACAGATGGCAATCTCCCCAAATTTGGAAAACTGCGAGGTGGCAGTCCCTTTCATGCCAAAGAGCGGAATGTCCACCGGATGAGATTTGAACGTATCATTGATGCACATACACCAGATATCCTGGGTTAAATAATCCGCCCCTGTTCTCTTTTTTAATATTTTTGGCAGTAAATAGCCCTTGTACCAAAGCCTGTGCCTCCGCATCAGGCTTTTATAGTCTGTGGGACGGTAATTGGCAATGTGATTTAGCTTATCATGGTTGATGGGGCAGAACGGCTCAAACAGTTCCTCCCAGCCTAATCCTCCCTGTCTGGAAAAATTCGCGTCGTCCGCATAAATTTCAAACCGGATATGATGTTCAAAACAAAACAGCATATGTTCCATCATACTGTCTAATTCGGAGAATAGCCCCGCCCCAAAGCCCACATGAAAGATTAACCTCTTTTCAAAGGATTCATTGATTCTTTGGTATTCTTTTTTTTTTAATTCCGGATCCCCTGCGGCGTTTTCATCCACATACAGAGATGTTATCTTTTCCCGGTTTATGGCGTCGATATCCTGTGCCAGCTCCTGGTGATTTTTATACGCCAGCACGATATCCGGCACCGCCACCGGATGCAGAATAAACATCACCAGAGTCACAAAAAAGTTTTGGATTTTTATCAGCATATGTTTCATGGACGTCATCCTCCCTCAACGGTTAGTACCTCAAAAGCTTATAATCATTGTCTGCATTCAACCCCACATTATCCACAAGGGTGTGAAATTCATTGTCGTAAACCAGGATGTTAATTCCTCTTTCCGCCGCGTTGCAGCGCACCCCTTCTAAACTGATGGTTTTATAAGGAAAAGAACCTATCACCTCGCTGTACTGCATCTTTGTCACTACGGCAAGGCTGTCCTCCCCCATATCCTGATAAAAGAAATCCTCTTCCTCTATCTGCTGTTCTAAGGGCAGCGAATAGACAAGCTCTCCTCCACTGAAAACCCAGGTGGAATTTTGTTCCATATCTACGCCGTATTCAGACAGCAGCCCCCTGATATCGCCGCTATCAAAACTGCAGTCTCCCGCCACGTTGATGCAGATGGTGTATCTGTCACTCCGGGAAAATAGTTTGTGCAAGTACTTTTTCTGATTCTTCGTTTTTGCCAAATCAACATTAGCGGAGTGCTGTTCATAAAATCTGGCGTTGGCTTCCCAGGAAGCGTATTTTTCGTCCCCCCTCCGGTCGGACACCTCATAATTTTTTACGATGTGTTCCCCCAGATAACGGGTATATTTGGCATTTCCATAGTAATTTAAGTGAGACGCCTCCGCAAAATCTTTCTTTAAATCCAGGTCCATCTCACGGTAACATTCATTAAAATCCATAAATTCCACGCCATAGGATTCCGCAAGCAGCTCCACCTGGTTGAAAATCTTTTTATCTTCCGTGACGCCGGCAAAATAGGGCGCAGCCACAAGCAGGAGGGGAATGTCCTTTTCCTGCGCCAGCTCTATGATTTTTTCCAGATATTCCCGGCTTTTATCTGTCATGTCCCCTACTTCTTTGATGCCGGAAACATCGGGAAATTCCTCAAAGGGCGTAGTGCTGATACAGTTTAAGTTAAAGCCCTTGTAATTCCTGCCATTGGCGTCTCCATTATAACGCTTGAAATCCCGCTTCTTCAATTCCTGATACCGGGAATGATAAATCGGAAAACGCAGCAGATAATCTTTATAAGGCTCCGTAGGGAACAGGCTCACCTTCACATTCTCCGGATACTCCTTAGAATAGCGGAGGCCGAAGGTATTCATCGCCGTGCGCGCGTCGTCCTGATACTCTTCCGTCTCAACGGCTCGGTAAACATCCAGCACAACCAGTTCCGGCTCCTGATACTTTAACGCCTCTTTGAAATAATAATAACTGTTCCACAACGGTTGGTTGGATCCTGCCAAATCATAGGAAGCAATCCCATATTCGTCCCACAATACCGCAGGGTTGATATTGGTATAGGTATGGCTGCTGCCCAAACAAAGCACATCAATCGTATTTCTTTCCTGCTTATAAAACATCTGCGCCGCATAGCAGCCGTCTGTTGCCTTTAACTTAAAGATCCAGTTCACTCCGCCCACAGTTCCCGTCAATAACGTTAAAAACAATGCCGCGGCAATCACACGTTTTCCTATGTTCATTCTCATCCTCATTTCTGCGCTGCCTTTTCCCTGGCTTTGCCAAGTTTTTGCTAACGGTTCTTTACCAACAACTTTTTGTATGTTTTCTAAAACTGAAGATAGATAAACTGGCTGGCGTCGTAAGACGGCCCGTATATCCCATAAACAAATATCGCCGCAAACAATCCAATGCACACCATCCAGCGGAACCAGAAGTTTTGCTCCTCTAAAAACACATCGATTCTCTGCTTCCTGAAATAGCGCACCAAATCTACCAACAGCATAGCCACGATCGCCGCCAGCAGGATGTTCGCCTCAAAGCGGTCAATTCCCAACTCGTACAGGCCCCCGTTAAAAAGCGTCCAGAAATCCCAGCGGGTCACCATTCTCTTCACATATAACAGCGCCTGGGATATCGTGTCCGCGCGGAAAAAAATCCAGGCAAACGCAGTGAGCAGAAATGTTACCGCCATCTGCAGGAACCGATAACTAAAGCAGTCCGTTTTTACCCTGCACGCCTGTACCGCTTTTTGGCGCAGCGGCAAAAGCAAATCCCCTGCCACCTGGTACATCCCATGCAGTCCGCCCCAGACGACATAACTCCAATCCGCCCCATGCCAAATTCCGCTGACCAGAAACGTTACCATCAGGTTAAGGTATTTCCGCAGTTTTCCGCAGCGGCTTCCGCCCATGGGGATATAGAGGTAATCGCGGAACCAGGTGCTTAAGGAAATGTGCCATCTTCTCCAAAACTCCTTTATGGAAGGGGCAAAATAAGGCGTATCAAAATTTTCCATCACCGTAAACCCGATGACCTGCGCCGCCCCGATGGCAATCAGAGAATAGCTGGAAAAATCGCAATAAATCTGAATGGCATAGGCCAATGCGCCTGTAATCAGCTCCAGAGAACCCAGTTCATAGTAGCGGTCAAAAATATAGGTTACAACGATGGCAATCCTGTCTGCAATCACCATCTTTAAAAAATAGCCGTAGAGCATGACAATCAATCCGTTTGCCACCCTTCGGTATTCAAACGTCTTACGGTCCGGAATGTTTCGGATCTGCTCCAACAGGTTTGTAGACCGCTCAATCGGGCCGGACACTAAATTCGGGAAAAAGCAGACAAATAAGGCATATTTGAGCGGATTTTTCTCCGCTTTGATATCTCCCCTGTATACATCCACAAGATAGCCTAAGGACTGGAACGTATAAAAGGAAATGCCCACCGGAATCAGGACAGATACTCCGCTGTCAAAAGCCTGCATCCCCAAACGCCCCAGAACACGGTTTACATTTTCCAGAAAAAACGGCGTGTATTTATAAAAAAATAAAATGCCAAGATTGGAGATAACGCCTGCCGCAACTATCAGTTTCTTTTCAAGGGCTGCGCCTCTCCCCTCTTTTTTCCCGCAGATTTCCACCCCCAGTCCGCAAACATAAGTGATGCCGGTGGTAATGAGAAGCAGCCAGACAAACCGGACATGAAAGCTCATATAAAACAGATAGCTTGCTATCAGCAGCCAGATATAGCGGATCTTTTTTGGAACAACCCAGTAAAGCAATACAGCAATGGGGAAAAATACGAAAAATTCAGCGGAATTAAATAGCATCTTTTTACCTCATTCTTTTGTTTTTTAGGAAAGCACAATCCAGTCGGAAAGCGCCATCACATCCACGCCATGAAAATCAGGAACAATTACGCATCTGCCCGGCCGTGTATTCAGATAGGCCGCCCAGGTGGAATAGGTGCTGTTGGAAATAATCTGATTCTGACAGGATGACATGAGAAAAAACTCGTCTATATCAGAGAATCTCCCCATCTCCGCCACATATTTCATCTCCGCCGCTTGATTTCCATGCTCTAAGCATTCCTTTGCCTTCTCTTTATCATTGGTGAAGACTATGAAAGTAATCCCCGGTTTCTCCTGCTCCATCCGGCGGATCGCCTTTTGGAAGTACTCCCGGTTGGGCCCTCCCAAATCGCCTCCCCTCACATGGAGGGCACAGGTGGATGTTGTCTGAAATTGCTCCATAAGCGCCACAACTTCCTTACTCTGTTTGTAATTCGGCGTAAACATGGCTCTCAGTTCATCAAAATACTCCTCGAAATATCCCACGCACTGCCAGTATCCATGCAGATATTTCCCACGGAGAGTCTTCTGAAATACCCTTTTATCCACATGATACATATCTTTTTCAAAAATCACATGGTATTTGATATCCCGCCGCAAACGCTTATAAATCTTTTTCCACAGGCTGTCATTGGGAAAAGATTCCTTTTCGTCATAAACCACATGGAAATGATCCAGTTCAAAATCCCGCAGTGTAGAATTGTCGCACTCCGAAATGTCCAACCGCAGCTTTTCCTTTGCACGCCTTGCCGCCGCATAGCCGCAGGCATAATTGTACATCTGGTTTCCCATACCGTCGCCGATTTTTACTGTTACCACACACTCGCCCTCTCTTTTCCTGTAGCGGCAGGCATTCTTTCCCTCGCCTTTTCCGCTTGCCCGCATTCCATTGTCCTGTCTCCTGCAGCGCAGGCCGCTCTTTCTCTCACCTTTTCCGCTTGCCCGCATTCCGTTGTCCCGTCTCCTGCAGCGCAGGCCGCTCTTTCTCTCACTTTCTTGCTGGGACAGCCCCTACTTTCCAAGGATAATATCGCAAATGCGATCCACCTGATCCGCCCTTAAATCCGCATAAAGCGGCAGAGTCAGTACTTTTTTGGATAAATCGAGCGCCACGGGGGTATCTCCCATGGCGAACATCCCCCGATAGCAGTCAAAGGTATTGGTCAGGGGATAGAAATATTTTCTCGCATAAATCTCATTGACCTTTAGCAATTCATAGATATCATCACGGCTTTTCCCAAACTCCTCCGGTTCAAAAATCACCGGATAATACGCATAGTTGCCCTTTACCCCATCCTGCTCTTTGGAAATGCGAAGCCCCTTGATACCGGATAAGCGGCGGTTGTAATGTTCTGCCACTGCTTTTCTCTTTTCAAGCTCCCTGTCGATATGCCTCAGGTTGCAAAGTCCCATGGCAGCCTGAAACTCGTTCATTTTGGCGTTGGCTCCCACATCTTTGATCAATTCTTCGTCCCAAATCCCAAAATTCTTGATTCCAAACAGCTTCTCGCGCAGTCCGTTTTCACTGTTGTTAAAGCAGACAGCGCCGCCTTCAATGCTGTTGAAAACTTTGGTGGCATGAAAGCTGAACATGGAAGCGTTTCCAAAGGTGGCAACGCCCTGTCCCCGATATTCCTCCCCAAAGGCATGGGCCGCATCATAAATCACCTTTAAATTGTGTTTTTTCGCTATCGCTTCAATCGCCTCGACATTGCAGATATGGCCATAGACGTGAACGGGAAGGATCGCGCTTGTTTTTTCTGTGATAAGTTCTTCTATTTTTTCAGGGTCAATGGTATAATCTTCCGGATTTACATCGCAAAATACCGGCGTCAGACCATTCCTCACAATCGCGTGTGTGGTGGAGGCAAAGGTAAAGGGCGTGGTAATGACTTCACCGGTGAGTCCCATCGCCTGAATCAGCAGTTCTAACGCCATATGCCCGTTAGAAAAGAGAAGGATATTCCTGACTTTTAAATACTGGGACAATTTTTCTTCCAACTGATTATGTTTTACTCCCATATTTGTCAGCCAGCGGCTTTCAAACAACTCTTTTATCTCCTCCACGTATTCCTCAAGCTCCGGCATAGAGGAACGTGTCACTAATATTTTTTCCATATTTTACCTCGTTTCTGCACTTACTTGCCGCGCCTATATTCTACCTTAAAGACGCTTGCTTTGTCAATGAAGCCGGCGGGATTTTGAGGCAAATAGTAACAGTAAACAGACGTGTTCCGGAAAGGGTTCGACGTAACAGTTACGGTTCGACTAAAATAACTGTCTTTACATATTGATCATTTTTGAATATAATGTTGGCGTAGATACCGACTGGCAGCAAACCAGCTGCTTTCCCTTGGGATAATCGGGGAATATATCGGAAAAATATATTTAGAAACAAAAGAACGGCCGCGCTATATCATCAGCGATCGCACCTATACGCCATAAAAGCCGGCATAAAAATTTTTCTTCTGCTGTTTGTGCCGGAGTGTTACAGACAGCCTTGGAGGCAGAGAAGGATCCGCATCCGCGAAGCTCCCTCCCCCTGCCATGCAAACACTCCAGAATGGAGATTCTTATGAAGCAACGAATTTTATATATCTTCTACTATCTGAAACACATCCATCACAAACTCAGGAGCAGATTCACTGGAAGCTACAACACTTCCGGCATATTTTTAGGAAAGAAAGCCCCCTCGGACGAAGAAGCCAACGAGCTTATCAAAACCTATTTAAAAAGCGGAAAGCCTTTTGCGCTCTGCCGCATGGGGAGCGCTGAGTTCTCAGAGTTCCAGCTCTACGAGGAGCACAGGCTTTTCCACACCAACCGCATGGATCGCAGCAATATGTTCGAGTCTTTCCACCATGACGAAAAGGAAGTAAAGCGTTGGGTGGATCTCATCAAAAAGGACAACCAGGACATTGACATCATGGCATATTTCGACGACCACCCGGCGGAAGAATACATGGTGAAGACGAGCTGCCCCAAAACGATGAAGCTGATACGCCTCTCCCAGTTAGAGCCACTGACCCACAGCGATCCCTGGACGATGGAATTGGCCGGAAAAAAAGTCCTCATCGTGAATCCTTTCGTAGATACGATGTTAGAGCAGTATCCGAAAATGGATTTGCTGTTCCCGAACCGTAACGTACTGCCTCCGGATATTCAGTTTAAAACCTTTCCGGCGGTTTGGTTCCTTGGCAGAAATGATGATTTTGACACCTGGTTTGACGCCCTTGACTATATGTACCGGGAAATTATGAAGATCGATTTTGAAGTGGCTCTTTTAAGCTGCAGCGCTTTTGGCTATAACCTGGCGCCCATGCTGAAACGCGCTGGCAAACAGGCAATCCAGATGGGCGGCTCCCTGCAGATTCTTTTCGGTATCTGGGGGGCAAGATGGGACGACTACCCTCCCTATGTGCCATTGAAAAACGAGCACTGGGTACGCCCGCCAAAGACTGTGGCTCCTAAGGATGAGAAAGGCATGGAAGAATTGGATAATGCCTGTTACTGGTAACTCAAAAAACAGAGTGTTGCAAAAGCCAACACTCTGTTTTTTTGAAAACATTTTTCTTTTTACTCAATGATCAGTTCTTTCCAATTATCCACAGGAACGAGTCCCACATACGTCTTTCCCGTATTGATTTTGATTTCATTTCCTGCCGCATCATAATAGCGGGTAGGAGATGTCATGCCTGTCTTGGTCCAAGTCACCGGAATCGCCTTTCCGTTCGTGACATAATAACCGCCTCCCGTCGTGATCACATCAAAAATCATATATCCGTGTTCATCATACTGGGTAAATCCTGCGCTCTGAATCAGCAGATTTTTAAAATTCAGCTGCTTATTATCATTGCCCGGATCTACATGGGCTTTCCCGTATTCAAAGTAGTTGTACACCTGATTCTGCTCGTCATACTCTAAATAGGAGCCGTTGTGGGGGAATGGCAAATCCACGAACGTCGCGTCAATCGCATCCGCAGCCTGGGATAGATCTACCGGGTTGTTCTCATTGGCAAACTGATAATGCGCCCCCTCGTAGTACTCGGTATATTCCGAAGGCACGCTGGAGTTGGAAAAGTTTTTTTCCAGGTCGCCGGGAAGAATGTACTCCGTATATTCTCTGGGCTTTCCGTTATTGACCCTGGAAAAAGTCCCGCTAAAATGATCCGAACACGGCTCTGCTAAATACTGATCCACATAAAACGGCCCCCCGTCATGGCAGATGACGGCATTCCACTCTGCCGCCAAAAGGACATTCGTGGGTCTGACGCTTCGGATACTGCCTAACTGCTCAATCTTCTCCCAGTCTTTTACCAATACCATAAAGCGCGTAATTCTTCCGTTTAAGGTACTGTTCATCATCTCATAGACCACATCGGCTTCTGACAGCCCGTAGTGCGGCAGAGCAATGGACTCATTGTCCACCATGACTGCGATCGGTCTTTGATTCTTCAGTTCCTCGTCAATCAGTTCATTCGTCAGTTCGCTGCGGTATTTGCCCTCCGGAAGAACTTCCTCTTCCGCGGTCTCCTGCTCTGTCTCTTCCGTGCTGATTTCCTCTGTCACAGCCTCGGCAAGCTCCGTTCCAACCGGCTCCTCCTGCTTGCCGCCGCAGGCTGTCAGGCCCACCGCCATGGCTGTTACCGCTAATAATAGCATCGCTCTTCTTTTCACTTGTAAGTACCTCGCAATATCATTTTATTCGAGAGTTATCCCACTCTTGTCTTTTATGATAGCACATCTACCCTCAGCTTGGAAGTATTATTTTTGTAACAGTTCAGCCATAAAGCAGTCTCGTAGGCGAATCATGCTTGCATGAATGAGCATACGAGACTGCTTATGAGCAGAACGCCCGTTCATGA
>CANQUZ010000017.1 GCA_947627165.1 uncultured Roseburia sp. | reverse complement strand
CGGCATATTCCTATATGCGCTCTTTGAAGGAGAATTTGCAAGAGCTACAAGAGATATCGACCTTCTGGCATCTTACCACTCTCCACTTATTTTATCGTTTTGATAAGTATTAAACTGGATCATTAATATGCCTGTATGACGAATGTTAAGGGCAATATAAGATGCTCCCTTCCGGGCAGACAAGCAAAGAAATGAAAACTTGTCGCTCAGAAGGGAGCATCTTTTACGTCTAAGGGAAAAACATTTGCGGAAGATGGCATCCGCACAGCCTATCGCCGCAAACAGAAGAATGTTTTTTATTGCTTATGCAAGTCGGGCACATGGCTCATCTCTGACTTGCGCTGCTGCTCTCGATAATAGACAATCATAAGGCCAAGAATGGCGTCCTTGCTTTCAGGATCTAATCGGTCATAATAAGACAGGACTCTCTTCTGCTTTGGCGTAACTTCCATGAGGGTGGATTTTTCTGTAGAAGGCTTAGGATTAGCAAGTTCAATCTGAAGCAGATAATCTGCAGAAACATTGTAAAATTCACAGAGAGTTTTCAAGTTCTCGATTGTAGGCATACTAACATTGCGTTCGTAGCTAGATAAAATTTTATTGCTGATAAATAGCGCATTTGCGACGTCGATTTGTTTTAGATTACAGGATTCCCTTAAATCGCGAAGTCTGTCTCCAAGCTGTTTCATATCGTAATACTCCTTTTATAATGAATTATTTTACTATCCGAATTTTACGCTAGCATGAAATTCGGATTTTTTAGAAAAAAAGAAATATATTTTATCATCAATCGCATTATGTGCGAAATAAAATATTGACATTCGTTTTATACACGATTAAAATATTAGGAGAAATTTGTTGAATTGAGGGAGATGTAAAGGATGATAAGCTTTAACAGGCCGCCCCATGTCGGAAGAGAAGAGACTTATATTGCGGAGGCGATTGCAAATGGGAAGATATGCGGAGACGGTATGTTTACACGCAAGTGCAGCGAATGGCTGCAAATCCACGCGAAAACAGCGAAAGCGCTGCTTACAACTTCCTGTACCCATGCAATCGAGATGGCGGCGCTGCTTGCGGGAATCGGTCCTGGAGATGAGGTTATCATGCCCTCCTATACGTTCGTATCCACGGCGGATGCATTTGTGCTTAGGGGCGCAAAAGCTGTATTTGTAGATATCCGGCCGGACACGATGAATCTGGATGAGACGTTGATTGAGGACGCCATCACCGAACATACGCGGGCGATCGTCCCGGTACATTATGCGGGCGTCGCCTGCGAGATGGATACCATTATGGAAATTGCAGGAAGGCATGGACTGTTTGTAGTTGAGGATGCGGCCCAGGGTATGATGGCGTCTTATAAAGGACGGATGCTTGGCACCATCGGGGACTTTGGATGTTACAGTTTCCACGAAACAAAAAATTATAGTATGGGCGAGGGCGGCGCGCTGCTCATTAAGGATAGTAAGGATATCTTAAGGGCGGAAATCATTCGGGAAAAAGGAACAAATCGAAGCCAGTTTTTCCGCGGAGAGATAGACAAATATTCCTGGCAGGATGCCGGATCTTCTTACCTTCCAAGCGATATCAATGCGGCGTACCTATGGGCGCAGCTTGAGATAGCGGAGGAAATCAACCGGGACAGGCTGCATTCCTGGCAACTGTATCATGAACTCTTAAAACCCTTGGCGGATGAGGGGAAAATAGAACTGCCCCAGGTGCCGGAGGGATGTGCGCACAATGGTCATATGTTCTACATAAAAGTGAGGGATATTGCAGAGCGGACCGAATTGCTTACATATTTAAAAGAACATGGCGTTTATGCAGTGTTCCACTATATCCCGCTTCATTCGGCTCCGGCAGGAAGGAAATACGGCAGGTTCCACGGAGAGGACAAGTATACGACGCGCGAGAGCGAGAGGCTGGTGCGGTTGCCGATGTATTATGGGTTGGGGGAAGAAGATGTGGAAATGATCTGTCATCAGTTGGGGAGGTATTTTTCTTGAAAATTTTGGTGATAGGAGGAACCCGCTTTTTTGGGATACCGATGATTACCCGTCTGTTGGATGAGGGGAATGATATTACGGTTGCAACCCGTGGGATAACACCTGATACATATGGTAATCGTGTTAAGAGAATTACATTGAATATATACGATTCTGCAAGTGTAAAAGAGGCACTTTCGGGAAAAGTTTATGATGTTGTGATAGACAAAATGGGATATGGATCTTTGGATGTGAGAAATATACTAGATTCCGTTGAATGCGGCAGATTCATTCATATGTCTACAGCGGGGATTTATAAACTGGATCATAGAAACATACAGGAACAGGAATTTGATGGTAAATGCATTCCGTTGAAGTGGTGCAGTCGTGGAGATGATGAATATGACGAAGTGAAAAGGCAAGCGGAAGCAGCACTATGCCAAAAATATGCACATCTTGACTGGGCATCCGTAAGATGTCCATATGTACTGGGGAAAAACGATTATACGAAGAGGTTGTTGTTTTATGTGGATCACATCATGAAAGAAATACCGATGAACATTGATAATGTCGATGAGCAATTATGTTTTGCTAATGAAGAGGAAATGGGAATATTTCTTGCTTATTTAGCAGATAAGGATAAAGTGCAGGGGATTAACGCCTGTGCAAAAGGAACAATGTCGATTAGGGAAATACTAACATATGTGGAAAATAAAACCGGGTATCTGGCTCGTATAAATAATGATGGGGAAGAAGCCCCTTACAATGGCACATTGTCTAATAGCTTATGTACAGAAAAAGCGCGGCGTTTTGGATTTGAATTTAAAAATCTTTACGAATGGGTGCCGGAGTTGTTGGATTACTATATTGAATGCGTAAGAAAAGAAAGAAAATCGTGATAAAGATGGAAAAATTATCGTTTGTAATTCCGTGTTATTATTCAGAAAAGACAATTAAAAATGTGGTATCAAGAATTATTGATGTAGTAAAAACGAGAACTGGCTATGATTATGAAATTATATGTGTTAATGACGGTTCAAAAGATGGTACTTATGCACAATTAAGGAGCCTATCCGAAAATCCTAAGATTAAAGTGATTGATTTGGCAAGAAATTTCGGTCAGCATTCTGCACTGATGGCTGGATTTAATTATGTAGAGGGAGACATTATTGTGTGTCTGGATGATGACGGGCAAAATCCTCCTGAGGAAGTATTTAAATTGATTGATATGCTGAAAGAGGGTTATGATTTGGTGTCGGCAAGGTATTCTAAAGATACCCGATCCCTCATAAGAAAGATTGGGACGAGAGTAAGTATTGCCATGTCACATTATTTGGTAGGTATGCCCAAAGAAATTGAACTTAATAGTTATTTTGTGATGAAGAGATTTGTTGCGGAAGAGGTAATAAAATATCAAAATCCATATCCGTTCGTTTTAGGGTTGGCTCTTCGAGTGACACGAAATATTGCAAATGTTGAAATTCGACATGATGAGAGAATGGCAGGAACATCGGGATATAATCTTCACGGCTTGATACGGTTATGGCTGAATGGTTTTACAGCATTTTCAGAGAAGCCATTGCGCCTTGCATCTGTCGTAGGAATGCTTTGTGCAACCGGTGGGATTGTATATGCGATTGTCATTATTTTGAGAAAGCTATTTGGAAACATTTCAGCAATAGGGTATTCCTCCATGATGGCAGCGTTGCTGTTCTTTTGTGGCGTGATTATGCTTTTCCTCGGATTGTTAGGAGAGTATGTGGGGCGAATGTATATCTGTATTAACAATGCTCCGCAGTATGCAATTCGTGAGACAAAGAATATTAAAATAGAATTGAAATCAGAGGAAGAAGTACATGAAAAAAATATTAGTGCTTAACGGAAGTTTTTGTGAAAAGCCAATCATAGAAAAGGCGAGAGAATTAGGATACTATGTTGTGACTACAGGCAATGCACCGGAACTGATTGGACATAAATCGGCAAATGAGTATATTCCATGCGATTATTCGGACAAAGAGGCAGTCTTACAGCTGGTGAAAGAGAATGGAATAGAAGGAATTGTGAGCTGTGCCAACGATTTTGGCGTGCTGACAGCTGCATATGTGGCTGAGCAGATGGGATGGAAAGGGCACGATTCCTATGAAACGGCAAAGCTGATTCATCACAAGGATCAGTTCAAGCAATATTGTTATGAACATGGGATTCCATCGCCGCATTCTGTTTCCTTTACTTCAAAGGAACAGGCAGTTGAATATTGCAGAAGCTGCGAATATCCCATTATTGTAAAAGCGAATGATTTGACCGGAGGGAAGGGAATACGGAGAGCAGATAACTTGGAAGAGGCAGTGGGAGCGATTGAAAACGCGTTTGCCATGTCAAGGGATAAGCGTGTGCTGGTTGAACCATATTTGATTGGGGAGCAGGGAACTGTATTCGTATTTATAATAAATAAGAAAATTGCAGTCACATCCGGATGTACGTGTTATTCTCAAAAAAATCCTTATCTGATCCAGGCAGAGACTTTCCCGCCGCTGAATTTTGAACAGATAATCCCAGAATTGCATGAAATCGTGTATAAAATTGTAAATGATTTGGATCTGGCGGATGGAATTATTGCGCTGCAGTATATTAAGTGCAACGGGAGACCGTATATCATTGAAATGATGAGGCGGTGCTTTGGGAATGAAGCACTGCTGCTTTCTGATATGATTACGGGATTTCCCTGGGAGGAAGCATATATTAAGGCATCTCTGGGACTGGACTGTACAGAAATAAGAGCGACAGAACCCCCGATGAAGTATTGCGGTCATTTTGGCATCATGGCGGATTGCAATGGAAGCGTAAAAAGTTATCGAATCCCTCCGGAGATTGAGGAGCATTTATTTAAGAAAACAGAGATGGTACAGCCGGGAGGGCGGATTAATAATTATATGAGTGAAAGAATTGCGTATCTCTACTATACCTATGACAGTATTGAGGAAATGAATGAGAAAGTAATACATTTTAATGAACAAATAGAAATTGAGATGGAAAAAGATGATGATTAAGTTATTGGATTGTACCAGTGGGATGGAATTGTGAACGCCGTTACGGTTCATTATCTTGTGGATTATCTCTTTCTGATTAATAAGATGCGCTACGATTATGCGAAAGATGCTTATGCAGCGGTATTTCATAATACAAAAAAGATATTGCTGTCTAGCGTGAAAGCTGCAGGGACGGAGCAAGAGTATATTGTGAATTTTAGCAGCGTTGTCAAAACCGGATGGGAGCATTTTGACAATGCGGTGATTTATTGTCTCAGATTCTTAGATCGCCTTGGAATCAAAGAGGTTGCTATTGCCGGATTTGATGAATTTGAGGATGCATACAATGGAAGCTATGCAGACGAATTGCTTCCAACGATTCATGCAGATGGAAAATCGGGAGAGTTGAACCGAGAACTAAAAGGGATGTTTGAGGATTTTAAGAAGACAAACAGCAGTCAAATGAAGATAGAGTTTGTCACGGAGAGTGTGTTTGAAAAATAAAAAGAAGAAAGGTGCTGATAGAGTGAAAAAAGTATTAGTAACCGGTGCAGATGGGTTTATCGGCAGCCATTTGACGGAAGAATTAGTAAAAAAGGGATATGATGTAAAGGCTTTTGTTTTTTATAATTCCTTTAACAGCTGGGGCTGGTTGGAGACTCTGCCGCGGCAAATTATGGATCATGTGGAGATTTTTCAGGGCGATGTGAGAGATCCAAACGGTGTGAGGACTGCTATGGCCGGATGTGATGCGGTGTTTCATCTGGCGGCATTGATAGCGATCCCATTCAGCTATCATTCACCAGATACCTATGTGGATACGAATATAAAAGGAACACTGAACGTATTACAGGCAGCAAGAGAATATAATATTCGGGTGTTGATCACATCTACATCAGAAGTTTATGGAACCGCACAATATGTTCCGATTGATGAAAAACATCCGTTTCAGGGTCAGTCTCCTTATTCTGCGACTAAGATTGGAGCGGATCGTTTGGCAGAGTCTTTTTACCGATCATTTAATCTGCCAGTAACGATCGTAAGGCCCTTTAATACCTATGGCCCAAGGCAGTCTGCCAGGGCTGTGATACCAACAATTATTACGCAGCTTTTAGCTGGAAAGACAGAGATTCAATTAGGTTCATTGACACCTACCAGAGATTTTAATTATGTGAAAGATACAGCGCATGGTTTTATTGCAATCTATGAATCAGATAAGACGATTGGCGAGGAGATAAATATTGCAACACAGCAGGAGATTTCAATTGGAATGTTAGCGGAGAGTTTGATTTCTCAGATTAATCCCCAGGCAAAAATCATATGTGATGAACAGAGGCTGCGTCCAGAAAAAAGCGAGGTAAACCGTCTTCTTGGTTCAAATAAAAAGATATCGGAACTGACAGATTGGAAACCAAGCTACACATTTGAACAAGGATTGGCAGAGACAATAGAATTTTTTAGAAACAATTTGAGTCAGTACAAGACTGATATCTATAATTTATAGAGGGAAAAGCAGTGGAGAATAAATTTATACCTTTATCTGTTCCAAATTTAAAAGGAAACGAGCTGAAATACGTCACAGAGGCTATTGAGACGGGATGGGTATCGACAGCAGGTCCATATGTAGAAAAATTTGAGGAAAAAGTAGCAGAATATGTGCATACGAAAGGAGCAGTTGCGTGTCAAAATGGAACGTCTGGTCTTCATATCGCGTTGCTCGTTTCGGGAGTGAACTGTGAAGATATTGTATTAGTTCCGACACTTACCTTTATTGCTGCTGTAAATCCGGTTAAATATGTTGGAGCGACTCCAATATTTATGGATTGTGACAGTTCACTTTGCATGGATCCGATGAAAGTAGAGAGGTTTTGCCAGGAAGAATGTGAATTTAAAGATGGAAAACTGATTGAAAAGAAATCCGGAAAAAGAGTAAAAGCCCTTCTTGTAGTTCATGTTTTTGGGAATATGGCGGATATGATTTCTCTTATGCGAATAGCGAACAGATATCATTTGAAGGTCATTGAGGATGCAACAGAGGCTATTGGAACCTATTATACAGAGGGGGCTTATGCCGGACAATATGCAGGTACAATTGGAGATGTAGGCGTATATTCTTTTAATGGAAATAAAATCATTACAACAGGCGGTGGCGGAATGATTGTGTCTCAAAATGAAGCATTTTTGAAAGAGGCAAAACATCTGACAACGCAGGCCAAGAGCGATGAAATATATTTCATGCATGATGAAATTGGATTTAACTATAGAATGACAAATATACAGGCGGCATTGGGGGTAGCCCAGTTGGAACAGCTAGAATCGTTTATTTCTGTAAAAAAAGAACGCTATATGCAGTATAAAAAAGCGTTCCAACAAGTGGATGGGTTGAACTTACTGGAAGTACGCAGTGGGATACGAAGCAACTATTGGTTCTTTGCATTAATGTGTGAAGGCTTCATCTTGAACAGAGATGAGGTAATAAAGTATTTTTCGGATAACAATGTGCAGTCAAGACCGATTTGGGGACTGGTGAGTGAACAGATACCTTATCGAAAAGACAGGGCTTATATGATAGAAAAGGCTAAGTATTATTGGAAGTATGTAGTTAATATTCCATGCAGTACAAACCTTTTAGTAGAAGATGTGCAGCGAATAAGTCAATTAATAATTAATGCACCCTCAAAATAAATTTGGAGAGAAGACATCATGAAGACAGAAGATATGTTCATTGAGGAAACCCTTACAGTATTGCAGACAATGCAGAGAATGGATGTTGTGGCTAAGAAAATATTGTTTGTTGTAAAAAATAAAAAACTTTTAGCTACGGTTACAGATGGGGACATAAGAAGGTGGATTTTGTCGAATGGAAAGCTTGATGCCCCGATAGGCTGCGCTGCAAACTATCATCCCAAATATATAATGGAAAATGAGGAAAAGAAAGCTTCAGCTTATATGGATAAATACGGGATAGAAGTGCTTCCGGTAGTAAATAAAGAACATGAAATCATGAAAATTATATTTGAAAAGGAAAGTGCTGTTGCGAATTACACAAATGAACTTTCTGACATACCTGTTGTTATCATGGCTGGAGGATTGGGAACAAGGCTTTATCCGTATACCAAAATTCTTCCCAAACCATTGATACCGGTTGGAGATGTGCCGATTATAGAACATATTATGAATGAATTTAACAGATATGGTTGCCAGGAATTTTACCTGATTGTAAACCATAAAAAAAATATGATTAAGGCATATCTTAATGAAAGAAACCTACCGTATAAAATTACTTATGTAGACGAGGATAAACCGCTTGGAACAGGCGGAGGGCTAGGGTTATTGAAAGGGCAGATAAAATCTACTTTTATTTTGTCAAACTGCGATATTATAGTGAAAGAAAATATAGCTAAGATATGCAAGCTACATAAAGAGAAAGAGCAGATTATAACAATGGTTTGTTCTGCACAGAATTTTACAATTCCTTATGGAGTTATTGAATTAGGACAAGATGGGGAATTGAAAGAAATGAGAGAAAAGCCTTCATTATCTTTTTTGACTAATACAGGATGTTATATTGTTGAGGCACAGGTGATTGATGAAGTAGAGAATGAGAAAGCAGTAGATTTTCCCGATATTATTGAAAAGTACAAGAGTACAGGAGAAAAAGTGGGAATTTATCCGATAAGTGAAAATTTATGGATGGATATGGGACAGATAGACGAGTTGACGAAGATGGAGTTGACATTGAAAGAGAGTGAAAGAAAATAAAAAGACTATTTGTATGAATGTATAAATAAAATGGGAGAGGATTGCATATATGTGCATGAAAAAAATTGTAATTATTGGAAATGGTGGGTTTGCAAAAGAAATAAAATGGTTGATTGAAAGAATAAATGCGAAAAAAAAAGAATGGGATTTTTTAGGATTTATTGATGAGAAATCGAATATAGAGGATAGAGGAGTAATTGGAAACGACTCTTATGTTATGAATGTAACAGAAGAATTATATGTGGCGATTGCAATCGGAAATTCAAGAATACGTAATGAAATTTATGAAAAATATAAGCACAATTCTAATATTAGGTTTCCAAATTTGATAGATCCGTCTGTTTTAATGTCGTCTAAAGTGAGATTAGGAAAAGGAAATATCATATGTGCGGGAACTGTTTTTACTGTCGATATTTGTGTAGAAGATTTTAATATTATAAATTTGGATTGCACGATTGGGCATGGTACTGAAATTGGTAATTACGTTACTATTAATCCGGGGTCAAATATCTCTGGAGATGTAAAAATTGCAAACATGACGGAGATAGGAACTGGAGTACAGATTATACAGGGAAAGACTATTGGAGAAAAAGTGATATTAGGGGCGGGGGCAGTAGTTGTAAACGATATTCCAGCTGGATGTACAGCAGTTGGAGTTCCCGCAAAAATAATAAAGCGTTGTTAAACCAGGGTGGATGGAATGGAAAAGATTCTGATTATTGCAGAGGCTGGAGTTAACCACAATGGCAGCCTTGAAACAGCAAAAAAACTGATAGATGTTGCAAAAGAAAGCGGAGCTGATATTGTAAAGTTTCAGACTGCAAAGCTGGAAGCATTGGTATCAAGATATGCACCAATGGCAGAATACCAAAAAGAGAATATGGGAAGGGAAGAATCCCAATATAATATGCTAAAAAAATTATTGTTTTCATTTGACAATTTTATTGAGCTTGCGAGATACTGCGGGGAAAGAAAGATACAGTTTCTTTCCACTCCATTTGATATTGAAAGTATATGGTTTTTAAATGATATGGTTCCTTTTTGGAAAATTCCTTCTGGCGAAATTACAAATTTGCCGTATTTGATTGAAATTGCAAAAACCGGTAAGAGAGTGATATTGTCGACTGGAATGTGTGATACAAATGACATAGAAGCAGCGATGAAAGTACTTTATAAATATGGGGCTAAAGATGTCACCTTGTTGCATTGCAATACGCAATATCCAACCCCTTATAAGGATGTGAACCTAAAAGCAATGAAGACATTAGCGGAGTTGTTTCAGGTTCCAGTTGGATATTCTGATCATACGGAAGGCATAGAAGTGCCAATAGCGGCAGCCGCGATGGGAGCGACCGTGATAGAAAAACATTTTACGCTTGATAAAACGATGGAAGGTCCTGATCACAAAGCGAGCTTAAATCCTGAAGAATTAATGGCAATGATTAAATCTATCAGGAACATAGAGTGTGCGTTAGGTGATGGAAGGAAGAAAGTATCACAATCGGAGATTTCAAATATACAAGTGGCAAGAAAAAGTATCGTAGCAGCGCGACAGATAAAATGTGGAGAGATTTTTACAGAAAACAATTTAACGACAAAACGTCCTGGAAATGGGATTTCACCTATGAAATGGTTTGAAATTCTGGGCAAAGAAGCAAAACGTGATTTTAAGGAGGACGAACTGATAGAGATATGAAGAAAATAGCTGTTTTAACCGCAACACGCGCGGAATATGGTTTGTTGCGTCCTCTTATAAAAAAATTGTCGGCGAAAAAGGAATTGGAGGTAAAAGTAGTGGTGACTGGCACTCATTTATCTCCGGAATTTGGAATGACGGTAAACGAAATTGAAAAGGACGGCATTTTAATTGATAAGAGAATAGAAATATTAATGAGTTCCGATACATCGGTTTCTGTATCTAAAAGTATGGGTCTGGCGCTAATCAGTTTTGCTGAATATTTTGCTGAAAGCAGGCCGGACGCTCTGTTAGTTTTGGGAGATCGCTATGAGACGTTAGCGGTATGTTGTGCTGCTATGAATGCCAGAATTCCGATTTTTCATATGTATGGAGGCGAGACGACAGAAGGGGCAGTTGATGAGGCGATTCGTCATTCAATTACAAAGATGAGCTATCTTCATTTTACCAGCACCGAGGAATATCGGCAGCGTGTCATCCAGTTGGGGGAAAGCCCTCAACGAGTATATACAGTTGGAGCGATTGGTGTGGAAAATGTACTGAATGTTGACTTGCTATCCAGGGAAGAATTAGAGCTGGAACTGGGAGTGTGTTTAGGAACCAGATATGCAGTTGTAACATTCCATCCTGTCACATTGGAAGATTCATCTGCTAAGATGCAGATGAAAGAATTGTTGCGGGTAACGCAGGAATATAAGGATATGTTTTTTCTTTTCACCATGGCTAATGCCGATGCCGATGGCCGTACTGTCAATGCGTGCATAGAAGATTATCAAAGGGAACATACAAATGTTCGCCTATTTACTTCTCTTGGGGTAAGAAATTATCTGAGTGCTATAAAATATGCGGAGGTTGTAATAGGAAATTCATCAAGCGGGCTGGTTGAAGTTCCGAGTTTTAGGGTACCTACAGTCAACATTGGGGATCGACAGAGAGGACGGTTACGCGCAGAAAGCGTGATTGATTGTGAGCCTACATTTGATGAAATAAAAAAGGCTGTTGATTTTGCTTTATCAGATGAATTTAAGGAAAATGTATGCTCTAACGTGAAAAATCCATATGGAGATGGAAAAACCTCGGATAAAATTTTAGATATTATAACGGAGTGGGCATTGAAGGACGAGGTGGACATTAAGAAAAAATTTTATGATATCAAATGATTTTGGAGGAAATATGGGAAGCATTGCAATAATCCCTGCAAGAAGTGGATCAAAAGGCGTGAAAGATAAGAACATTAGACTTCTAAATGGTATTCCACTGATGGCATATACGATAGAAGCGGCGATTACTTCAGGTATATTTGAGGAGATTATGGTTTCAACGGATTCAGTCGAATATGCAGAAATAGCAAAAAGCTATGGTGCGTCAGTTCCCTTTCTTAGAAGTGAGGTAAATGCGGAAGATTCAGCGAACTCGTGGAACGTTGTAAAAGAAGTGTTGGATCATTATTGTGAGCTCGGAAAGGATTATGATGATTTCTGTTTATTGCAGCCGACGTCGCCCTTGAGAACAGCTTGCGATATACAGGGGGCTTATCGCTATTATAAGGATAAAAACGCAACATCAGTGGTAAGTGTGTGTGAATGTGAACATTCCCCCCGTTGGTGTAATACTTTAAATGAAAAAATGGAATTAGATGGTTTTATAGAAGAGAAACATAATATTCAAAGACAGAAACTGGAAAAATATTATAGGATTAATGGCGCTATTTATATTAGAAATATAAAAGCATTTAGAGATAATTTATCTATCTATGGTAAAGGAAGTTATGCGTATATTATGAGTAGAGAAAATAGTGTGGATATTGATACTATGATGGATTTTAAAATCACTGAGATACTATTGGCAGAAAAATGGGAAAGGTAATGCTCCTTTTTGCACAGGAAAATGGAAATTGTGTTAATTATAAGGACATATTAGTATATGCGTTTTTTTAAATATTTGAGAATAAAGAGGATATGATTATGAGTAATCTTTCAAAAAAGATACATGGGTTATTGAAGCTATAACTGAGAAAAATGAGAAAAGGAAGGATGAAGATGAAAGAGTGGAATATTGCAGTTATTGGGTGTGGAGCACTTGGAAAGAGACACTTGGAATCAATTTTGAAGTCGGAGCTTCCGCTTAAAGTGTATTGTGTGGATATTAATGCGCAAGTGTTTTCTGGAGAATTTTTTGGGGGGGGCGGAAAAAAGAAAATGTGATTACTTCAACTGATGTGCGGGATTTGCCAGAAGTAATAGATGTTGCCGTTCTTGCTATGACAGCTCAGTATAGGAGGGAAGTATTTGACAAGTTGATATCACACGTGAAAGTCAAAAATATTATATTTGAAAAAGTATTATTTCAGCGAGTTGCAGATTATTATTATGTAGGAGAAATTTTGAAAAAATTACATATATAAATTGTGAAAGAAGAGAATGGGCTTCATGGCATATGCTAAAAAATGAGATGATATCGTGTGATAAACTTGAATTACATATGACTTGCGGTAGATGGGGATTGATAAGAAATATTATATCCGTATCTGTGTTTATAAGACTTTTGACAGAAAGACAATTTAGGGAGCATATAGCTTGATAAAAAAGGTGACAGTGAAAAAGTAGGTAAAAGGGAAATATATGTTTTCATATCAATTTTATATAAGTTGGAATCATATTAAGATGATGAGTAAAGAAGGTGTTTTGGAATAGTAATGAAAGCAAATGAGTTTACAATACTAGGATTGAAATTTCCTTTCAAAAAAGTGAATGCTACTTGGAGATAGATTGAAATGAAAAGTTTATATGAGGTGTTACATATAAAATGATATGGGAAAAAATAAGGGAAAATAAATTTTTAAAAAATGGTTTTATAAGTCTGATTGGCACATTTCTGATTCGTGCAGTCAATCTTATTAGTATCCCTGTATTTTCCCGGATGATGGGTACAAGTGAGTACGGGGAAGCCAATATATTCTTAACATATGTTGAGATTTTTATGATACTGTTGGGTTTGGATTTTCATGGGGCGGTTTCAAAAGGGCAACTAGATTTTAAGGAAGATAAAGATAAATTTATGTCGGTTGGAATCTTCTTTACAGGAATCTATACTGCGCTTGTGATTATTCTTTTTAATATATTTCATGGACTAATTGAAAGATGTTTGTTAATGAGCAACCTGCAGTTAAATATATTATTAGTGTACAGTTATGCGACGTTTGTTGTTACATATATGTCAAGCGAGTATATATTTCAGCTTCAATATAAAAAAAATATTGCGTTAAGCTTAAGTGTGGCTTTATGTAATTTTGGATGTTCAGTTTTGTTTATACAGACGATTTGCTCTCAAAATCGTTTTTGGGGGAGAATTTTAGGTGCAGCAATTCCGACAATAGTGATTGCAAGCACTGTATTTATTTATCTGATTGTTCGCGGAAGAAAGTTGTTTGATAGGACATATATTATATATTTCTTAAAATATGGGATTCCTCTGATACCCCATAATCTTTCACATATGATCCTATCTAATGCAGATAAGATAATGATAAAAAATATGATCAGTTCTTCGGCAAGTGGGGTTTATAGTCTTGTATCTTATGTTGGATACATGGTAATGGTACTGATTGAGGCTTTAGACAAGGTATGGATACCATGGCTTTTCCGAAAAATAAAGGAGGAAGATATAGAAGCGATTAGAAAAGCATCTAAGAATTATATTTTTCTCTTTACTGTTGTAATAATTGCGGTGGAGATAATCAGTCCCGAGATTGTCAAGATTATTGCGCCAGTTGACTATTGGGAAGGAGCTGATTTTATCATATGGATTGTATTTGGAGCATTTCTCCTATTTTTGTATAGAATCTATGTAAATATAGAGTTTTATGAGAGGAAGACTTACCTAATATCAATTGGTACTTTGTTGGCTGCTATAATCAATATTGTCCTTAATGCACTTTTTTTAAAAAAATATGGATATGAGTTTGCGGCAATTTCGACGGTTATTTCCTATTTTGCATTGATGGTCTTTCATATGTTGATTGTTAATTTTGTGATAAAGAGAAAAATGATAGATAATAAATTTGTATTATTGATTGCGGGAGTAGTGTTTCTTATTTCTTGTGTACTGCAAATGTTGCATGAGCAGTTTGTAATTCGCTTGTTATTATTCTTTGTATTTAGCTGTGGTTTCTGTATCTATGTCTTAAATTGGAAACAAAATCATAAGTCACTTGGATAGGAGATAGAAATGAATTTAGATAAACAAACAGAAAAAAGAATTATATATGCGGTAGTAGTTAATTATGGGATTTATTTATTGATGAGATTATTTTTCTATACTACTTATGAGTCACAGATGGATGTGATTGTGCAGGCTGGATTAAGCGGTATATCTGGAACCAGAACGCCCTATCTATTATATATCAACATTTTACTTGGGTGGATATTAAAGGGATTGGCAACAATTATGCCTTTTATGAATTGGTATTATATGTATTTATGCGGCAGTGTAATTATCTCATTGTCGTTAATAGGTTACGTTATTCTAAAACGTGCCCAAAACAAAATTGGCTTTACCGTGATGGTTGTATTTTCGTGCTTTGTGGGATATGAATGCTATGTGTTGCCAGGTAATATGAAAACGGCGGCAGTGCTCGGAGCAGCAGTTCTTGTGATATTGGCAGATTATATGGAATCGGGAATATTGAAAAGAAGAAAGAGAGAATGTTTGCTTGGAGTTTTAGCGGTGATTGGCAGTATGACTTGTTTCTCTGCTTTTATAATTACAATGTGCAGCGGTTTGTTTAGTATGTTGGTTTATTATGGAATACAGAGAAAGAAAGGGATTCGTGTTTGGATTTCAGAAGACAAGCCTGATAAAAAATTTATCAGATATGGTGTGATTTTGTTGGCTTGTGTCTTAGCGGCAATCATATTTTTCAGAATAACAGATATTGTGATTTACCATGTTAGTGGAAAACAAGATGATGTAAAATATCGTTCGACTGTTACAAGGATGTATGGATATGGTATAGGCGACTACAATGAAGTCTATCAGGAAAAGTATGGTATCGACAGTGCAGAATATGCAGCTATTAAAAATGGAAGTTTTGGTGTTTCAGGAGAGAGTTCATGGGAAACTCTGAAAAAAATTTCAAAGGAAGGACGAGATATTACTTTTGAGAAGATAAATGCTTTTTTCAAGAAAGTTCCAATGGCATGGTTCCGATATGGAATATTTTATCTGTTTATTGTAATGTTATTTATGCTTTTTTTCTCACCAGTGGAGAGAAAGAAGATTTTTATCTGGGTAGAGGTGGGGTTGCTGCTCCTTAATTATTTGGTGGCATATATGCTTAATGCGTGGAGTAATAACTGGATGGCATTTATATTGATTCTACCATTATTGATACCAATTCTTATATCAATGAGGGGGGCAAAAGAGGAAGAATATCAGTATTTTTGGGCATATTTAGTTATTTTGAATATAATTCTTTATTCAAAATTTTCATCAGGAATAGTATCTTCTGTTACCGAGGAAAACATGGCAGATCGGTTTGTGAATTTGAATTTAAATCAAGTAAATATGATAGATATAAATGCATATTTAAAATCGTTTAATGCATCTCGTGTTTACACTGCAAATCTTTTAGCAGATGATAGTATAAAGGTTTCTAATGGAGCATATGCACTGATGGATGGTTTTGAGAATAATGTAATGACTGCCTATTCAGCAGGAGGGACACAATACCAATGGATATACAATCCGAAAAATTTAAATATACAAGATTTCATGTTTGAGGATTAGAAAGGGAAAAATATGAACAAAATATACATTTCTATGTATCACTACACAAGGGATTTAGTGCACAGTCGTTATCCCCAAATTAAGGGATTAGACATTTCCTTGTTTCGACGACAAATTGATTTCATGAAAAACAATTTCAATATTGTAACTATGGAACAGGTTATGGCGGCTGTAGAAGGAAAAGAAACGTTGCCGGAAAAAGCTTTGCTTTAGTGTTGCCGGAGAGGGGGAGAAATATGATTTCCAGTGATTTGTTTGAGAAATATGTGGGGGTTCAGAGGGGCAGCTGACATACGAGTTGTATATGACAGAAGATCAAATCAGGACGATGAAACGGCATGGGATATTCATAGGATTTCGTGGATATGACCATTATTGGCTCGGAAATCTGCCCCCGGAAAAGATGCGGGAAGACGTTGATAAGGTACTGGACACTTTAAACGAATTTATTGACAGGAAGCGATGGGTGGCTAATTTTCCATACGGTAATTATAATGATTGTTTCGCATGGTATGAAAAGAAACGATTTATTAAAAAAGTATGCCGTCTATTGATGCCATATACGATAATGCTTGCAGTGTCAGTGATTAGATATACTGTATTAGGAAATCAACTTACGATAGCAACCAATATCGAGACTTAATTGCAATGATTTTTCAACAAAGAGTGAGGATTTTAAAAGGTGTTAAATTTAGAAGGAGAGTGCGTAAGTGATGGGGAAAAAGGCATTAGCTATCCTATATTCACCTAAGAGTTTGATTGATTTTACATGGTATTATTATACATATGGAAGTGAATATAAATGGGATACTTTAGTCCTGGCTTGCGATGGGAAGATTTTGATAGGTGAGGAATGTGAGAAGTCAGAACTTTTTGAGAATATATACTTTGAAAATATCAATTATAATCAGTTGCCGTTGATTGAGTTGGGTACGATGTTTTTTGAGATGTTTTTGTATTGGCTTACGAGAAGGAAAAAGCAGTATGTAAAAAAATTTTTTAAAGATAAGGTTGGAAATCTGGATTATGATTTACATTTGATATGTAATGACTTTTGCTCTCTGCATGGAGGGCTTTTAGAGTGTCTGGGTGATGAGATAGAGACAGTGATTTTAGAGGATGGGATGAGTGATTATGCTTATAAGACAAAAAGGTTTTGCACAAGCTTATGGAAGAAGATATCGACATGGGGGGGATATTTAATGTGTCATATGGGGTATGCAAGCGTGAATGATGTTGGCACCTGCTATGTTACGGATAATACCAAATATTGTGACAAATACTCCATCCATCCGGAAAGAATGAAGTATACCGCTTATAAAAGTATCAACAGGCTTGGTGATATGTCGAAAACTGATATCACTGCATATCATAAATGTCTGAGAACAATATATGATATTGACAAGAGGGATCAATTGATGGGAGATGTCATATTGTATACTGTGCCCATATATTCATACGATGAAGAACACATACAGGAGTTGATATCAAAAACGGTTGCATATATTACTGCAACCTATCATCCTGCTAAGGTGCTTATAAAGAAGCATCCGCGGGATAAAAGCAGCTATGTGTTCCCAAAGGAAATAGAGGTGATTGAAATAAATGCAAGGTGGCCGGCTGAGCTTTTAATACCATTAATTTCGTGTAAAAAACATATTTTCATGTATACATCAACTGTGTTGATGGCATATCCCTCGTATGATGCCGTTGAGGTTCTGTTGTATGGGGATATGGGAAAAAGAAATAGTGCATATTTAAAAGCTGTGAAGGGAGATTTGTATGTACTGCAGATAGCAGAAAAGAATGTTACAGTTATATGAGAACTCAGTGAATAAAAAGGAGAATTTATGATGACAAATACAGAAAAGTGTGAACAGATTTTATGGAAATGTTTGGAGTTGGCTCTGTAAAAGAGGAATTTTCTGTTTCCATGAATTTGAAAAAAGAGTTCATTAATTTAAACGGTGCATTGGCGAGAATGCTGAATATGAAAGGTTATTATAAAAAAGATGGGATTTATGTTGCTGAAAATAACTACATTGTTACAGGGGCGGCAAAGACAACAACAGACTATGAGCTTGAACAGATGATTCGCCTTCAAAACTATCTGAATGAAAAAGGAATCCGTTTGCTTTATGTAAATGCTCCTACCAAATATACAGATGATTTTATCTGGGAAGATGAATTTGGAAGGGATTGGTATAGCAATAGAAATGCAGACCTGTTTTTGCAGCGGATTGCAAATGCCGGAATTGATTATATTGATTTGCGCGAAGAATTGGAAGCGGATGGAATGAATATTTATGATATGTTTTATCGGACAGACCACCATTGGACTACGAAAAGCGGGTTATGGGCAACCAGCGTTCTGGCAAGAACTTTGAATGAGAGATGTGGCTATCAGATTGACTGTGATATATATAACGAATCCAATTTTTCATTTACGGAATATAAAAATGCTTGGTTAGGGGAACAGGGGAGAAAAATAGCGGAGAGTTATATCGGGCTGGATGACTATACATTAATCAAACCTTTGTTTGATACGAACTATAGCATTACGACAGTGAATGGAGCTTTGGAAGGATCGTTTGATATTATGCTGGATGAAAAGAGGCTTTCCGGAGATGCAGATGTGTATGCTGTCCCCAGCTGGCATTATACTTATTTTCCAGGGGGAATCAATCAAACGGTCATTCACAATAATCTTGTGACAGATGGTAAGATCCTTATTCTTGGAGATTCTTATTCTCAGGTTGTTGTGCCGTTTTTATCTCTTGGCGTTTCAGAAGTTTCAACTTTGGTGTTGAGGTCATATGGCGGCAGCCTAAGGGAGTTTATAGATGCGAATGACTTTGATACCGTGGTCATCTTATATGCGCAGTTTATGATTGGTGCGCATGATGATCCGCAATCTGCAAATTATGATATGTTTACGTTTGACTAAAGTGTGCCATAGAAAGAATCTTGTGTGGGGACTTTTAGTGCTTAGTCGGCAGAGGCAGAACTGACTTTCGGATGTAGGAATGACAGGCAGAGTACAATGGATTACATATGCCATATTGGCATATTCCTGCAAAATTTTATCTCAAGGAGATCAAAATGATATGATTTTGTATAAATCAAAGAATAGAGAAAACTTCATCATAGTATTAAAAGCAATTGCCTGTCTTCTCATCACGAATAGTCATTGTAAGGATATCTACCCCATTCCTTACTTTGCTCTTGGTGGGAGTTTTGGCAATGCCGCTTTTTTTCTTGTTTCAGGATATTGTTTGGCGGATATAAACCTTAGCTTTGGAAAATGGTATCAGCGGAGGATGAAACGTATCATACCGTCTGTTGCGGTGATTATTCTGTTGGATGTTATTTTTGTGCAAGGAATTGGCACTGTTGTCTCGAAGAGCTTCGTTGAAATCTGCATATTTTATATAAATCAATACTGGTTTGTTTTTGCAATATTGCTATGGTATATCATTTTTTACATAGTATTTTATAAGGAAAGTGTACTCAAGGTTAAAGAGTGGATGATGATCTACTTTGCTGGCTATATGATTTTTTATATATTTGGAGTAGACAAAACAAGGTTTAGTATAGAACTGGGAGGTTTTTGTTTCTTTAAGGCGTATTTCTATTTGGGCATTATGTTGACCGGAGGAATTTTAAGGTTTAATTATGATGATATAAAAGAAAAGGTAAGAAATAGAAAGCGTACTTTATGCTGCACTATGGCATTGATGTTTCTTTTGTGGGCAGTAACGTGGGGGAGTATAAATATAATGCATATAGCATTCAGCATACAGTTTTTGGTGCATATCTGGGTTGCTGGTTTTGTAATCGCTCTTTTCTGCTTGACGGAAAGTTGTATGGAGCAAAGGCAAAGTATTTCTAAATTGACAGATTTGATTTCAGAAAGCGTATTGGAGATCTATCTGGTTCAAATGACATTCAAAAAATATGTCATGTCATTTGAGTTTCCTATTAACTTTGTCCTTTTCATTTTGTTGGCATTTGGAGGAGGGATCTTTTTCTGTAGGCTGAAAAAAAGCTTATTTTTACGCGATAGTTAGGGATTTTCCAGTAAATCGGAAGCGGTGAATGCCATATTGCAGCACCACGCGGGGTACCATTGTGCAGATATACCTGGTGTGGAATCCACTGCGTAGGGAGAGCAAACAGAGTATAAAAATACATCTTTAAGGTTATTGGAAAGTTTTCGAGGACAACCCATAACGGATGAAGAGGTAGCTTATATTTAGCGATACACAACAGTGTATTTTGAATAACGAAATGATTAAACAAAGGTGTCGTGAAATGGAATAGGAAAACAAACAAACTATCCACAAAAATCGCGTGTACAGTATTTCCATACATATGAGATGCAGATAACTTATCAGAATTTTGCTGTTATTGTGAGTGAAACGCAGAGGAGAAGAAGCAGGATGGAATATGGTCGATTTTCTTATTTTTATTCTTTGCTGTTGATTTCGTGCAGGACAAACGCATGAATGAATAAATTATGAACAAAAATGAGACACCGCTATGAATTTATGGTAAAATCAGGAGAGTGCCATGAGGAGTTTCTTAAGCGGTACATTTGCCTTGAAAACGGCATCCCTTCCCATGACACACTTCAAAGAG
>CANQUZ010000016.1 GCA_947627165.1 uncultured Roseburia sp. | reverse complement strand
TGCTGTATTTTCTACAGTATGCCTTATGTTGCTGGTGCTAACTTAATGACATTGATGGCTGAACTGTTACAAAAAAATAAGAAACTTGGAAAAAAGGAATTGACAGAGCGCAGTTCTTATTTTAAAGTATAGAAAAGAGCTAAATCGAATAGCGGTAGTCAAGAGGGAGTAGTAAAAATATATCATCAACATACGCGATTTGAAAAAAATCTGGTGATATATACCACGAACATGGTTATGAGACTTTTGGCGCAGAGAATCAGTTTGTTTTTTTCTGTGCTGGAAGTCTTATTTTTGTTATTGGGATACTATTAAAAAAGAAATAAATCCACGGCGGACTGCAGTGCGGTTTGGCGCAAACAGCAATATAGGCATAGGAAAAGGAGGAAACAAGATGCGGGAATGGTATCAAAGGCCGGCAAAAGATGTGCTGCTCGAAATGGACAGCAGGCCGGAAGGTCTTAAGGCAGAAGAAGTCTTAGCCCGAAGAGAGACTTATGGAAGAAATGAATTGGAGGAGGAAGAGAAAAAATCCATCGTTCAGATATTTTTTGGTCAGTTTTTGGACGTGTTGGTGCTGATTTTGATCATAGCGGCAGCTATCTCAGCGATTTCCGGCAATCTGGAAAGCACCCTGGTCATACTGGTGGTGCTGGTTTTGAACGCGGCGTTGGGAACGTTTCAATATGTGAAAGCAGAAAAATCACTGGACAGTTTAAAGGCGTTGTCTTCCCCGAATGCGAAAGTATTGCGTGATGGGAAAAAGACGGAAGTTCCGGCGGCGGAGATTGTGCCGGGAGACATCCTGATGTTGGAGGCGGGAGACTTAGTCGCAGCAGACGGCCGTATCCTTGCCAGCCACTCCCTTCAGGTCAATGAGAGCTCCCTCACCGGAGAGGCGACGAATGTGGATAAAAAAGAGGAAACCTTGGAGGGGGAGCAGCCATTGGCGGACCGTACCAACATGGTGTTCTCCGGAAGCCTCGTAACCTACGGAAGGGCGGAAGTCGTCGTGACTGCCATTGGTATGGAGACGGAAATCGGTAGGATTGCCGAGCTGTTAAATCAGACAAAAGAGAAAAAGACGCCATTACAGAAGTCTTTGGATGAGTTTGGAAAAAAATTAGCGATGATTATCCTGGCAATCTGCGTGCTGGTATTTGGCTTAAGCCTTTACCGCGATATGCAAATCTTAGATGCCATGATGTTTGCCGTGGCGTTAGCAGTGGCGGCGATTCCGGAAGCCTTAAGCTCCATCGTTACGATTGTCCAGGCGATGGGAACGCAGAAAATGGCGCGGGAGCAGGCCATTATCAAGGACTTGAAAGCGGTGGAAACCTTAGGGTGCGTGTCCGTTATCTGCTCCGATAAGACGGGAACCTTAACCCAGAATAAGATGACCGTGCAGAAAATCTATGTCGGCGGGGAAATCTTAGAGCCGGAGGAGTTAGATAAGACCAATCAGCTGCACCGGTATCTGATGTACAATGCGATTTTGAATAATGATTCCCGGATTAAGGATGGGAAAGTAATCGGCGACCCGACCGAATCGGCACTGCTTGAAATGGTGCGGAAGGTGGATGTAGACGATGAGCTTTACCGGGAGATGATGGAACGCGTCCAGGAGCTTCCCTTTGACTCTGACAGGAAATTGATGAGCACCATTTACCGGCTCCATGGCGTGGATACGGTCTTGACGAAAGGCGCAGTGGATGTGCTGTTAGGGCGCAGCGTCTCTATCCGCGAAGGGGACAAGATCCGCCCGATGACAGAGGGGGATATCCAGAAGATAGAAGAGGAAAACAGGAAGTTTTCCGAACAGGGACTCCGTGTGCTTGCCTTTGCCTACCGGGAGCATGAACCAAAAGAAGCCCTCACGCTGGAAAATGAAAAGGATTTCACCTTTATTGGCTTAGTGGCAATGATTGATCCCCCCAGGGAAGAGGCGAAGGAGGCAGTGGCGGCTGCGCGCAGAGCTGGAATCCGGCCGGTTATGATTACGGGGGACCACAAAATTACGGCGACGGCCATTGCAAAACAGATTGGGATTTTTGAGGATGGGGACATTGCCATGGTGGGAACGGAGTTGGATTCCATCACGGATAAAGAGTTAGACCAGTTGATTGAAAATATCTCTGTTTTTGCCCGGGTATCGCCGGAAAATAAAATCCGCATTGTGGAGAGCTGGCAGAGAAAAGGCGCGATTGTTTCCATGACGGGAGACGGCGTGAATGATGCCCCCGCCTTAAAGAAAGCTGACATCGGTGTCGCCATGGGAATTACCGGAACGGAAGTTTCCAAGGACGCCGCCTCTATGATATTGGCGGACGACAATTTCGCCACCATTATTAAAGCAGTCGCAAACGGCAGAAATGTATATAAAAATATCCGGAATGCAATTTTATTCCTGCTTTCCGGAAATATGGCGGGGATTATGGCAGTATTGTATACGTCCATTGCGGCATTGCCGGTTCCCTTTGCGCCCGTGCATCTGCTGTTTATCAATCTTCTGACGGACTCTCTCCCGGCGCTTGCCATCGGCATGGAGCCTATGGAGAAGGATGTTCTGTCAGAGAAGCCGAGAAACCCCAAAGAAGGGATTCTCACCCCTTCCTTTTTGGGACGCATTTTCTGGCAGGGCGGCCTGATTGCCATCTGCACCATGGCGGCGTTTTATCTGGGGCTGCGAAGCGGAAGCGCAATGGCAAGCACCATGGCGTTTGCTACCCTGACACTGGCAAGGCTGTTCCACGGGTTTAACTGCCGCAGCAAATATTCGATTTTTAAAATTGGATTTTCCGGCAACTGGTATAGCCTTGGGGCATTTGTGCTGGGCGTGCTGCTGCTTGCCGCAGTGCTCTTCCTTCCGTTCTTGCACAGCCTTTTTGCCGTTGAGGTAATGACTATGGGGCAGATTGGAACGATAGCCCTGTTAGCGGCGGCTCCAACCCTGCTGATACAGTTTATCCGCGTGGTGGCTCATAGCGGGAAGTAGATTTCCGCTCGATAAGCTTCGCCCGTATCTGCGTCCGGCAGAAAGGAATGTGGTGTATCAGGGAATCCAGCGCCACATAGGCGCATTTGCCTAATTCATTGCGTTCCTGCCGGATGGTGGTAAGGGGCGGAACTAAAGAGGCGGCAAGGGGGATGTCGTCAAAGCCTACGACGCTGATATCCTCCGGCACCCGCAGGCCACGCTGCCTGCATTCGGCAATGACTCCGGAGGCAATCAAATCGTTGCCGCAGATGATGGCGGTAGCCCCGGCATTTAAGAAAGCGGGCACATGGTATCGCGCGCTGTCTGCAACGTAATGGCCGTATGCGGTCAGTTCCTCGGAGATTTCCAACCCATGCTCTTTCATGCTTGCATAGTAAGCCTCCTGACGCTCTTCGGAGACCATGGAATGGAGCGAGCCGTTTAAAAAAGCAATTTTTTTGTGCCCTAATGTATAGAGATGTTCCACGGCGGCGTCGATGCCTCCGTAATTGTCCGTGCCGACATAACATACATTAGGGTTTTTTTTGATATAATTGTCGAATAACACAGTGGGCATAGTGGTGGTTTTTAATTGGCGCATCCACTCATCCTGGAGGGCAAAGCCTACCAGAAAAGCGCCGCAGAACCCGTTTTTCAGCAGGTAGGTATCATATTTTTCTTCCGACTGCAGAGCGGGCGGGGCAGGAATGACGGTAACGTCCCAGCTGTGGCGGAAGGCGTTTTGGCGGAAGCCCAGCACGATGTCATAGCCGAACTGGTCGGGGGTCCCGTATTCCATATTTTCGATGAAGACAGCAAGTTTTCGGTTCTCTACTTTTTTTGATTTCTTGGTTGCATAACCCATTTCTACCGCAGTATCCAGCACTGTCTGCCGTAAATCCTCGCTGATATCGCTGGCGCCGTTTAATCCTTTGGAAACCGTGCTGATGGAGATACCGAGGCGGTCTGCAATCTCTTTGATTGTTGCCATAAAACTAATTCCTTTACAAAATTCCCATTCACTTTTTTTGCACAAGCCGGAGACGGCTTCTGCACGGTGAGTTTCTTTTCTTATTCATTATAACGGAGATAGATGGGTTTTACAAGAATATGAGATTTTACGGAACAGATTTTTCGAAAAAAAGTCCCGGAATGATTGTTAATTTAAACAAAAAAAGTCGAAAAAATACGTTAAATATGGCTAAAGTGATATCAAAACGGGCAAATTTATTGACAAAAATTGGTTAGAGTAATAAAATTAATTTAGGTACGAAAAAACACGAAAATATAGAGCTGGATAAATGCCGGCTGTGGCGGTGCCTGAATTTGGCGGGCGCAGTCCATTATAATCCGTAAAATGCGGCAGGTTGTTTAACGGAGCGCAAAATGGGAAAACTGGTTATGAACGGTGGTATAAGATGCGCAGCATTTTATATAAATTTTAAGGGATGAGAAAAGGAGAGGAAAACATGAAAAAGAGAGCAGTATCTTTATTGCTTGTTGCTGCAATGTCAGCAGCTATGTTAGCAGGCTGCGGCGACAATGCTGGCAACAGCGGCGCAGGAGACAATGCCGGCGGAAATGACGCGGCGGCAGACAACCAGGAAACAGGCGAACAGAACTCCGATGCGGGGTCAGATGAGGAAGCATGGCAGGGAACCATCACCGTGTGGAGTCCGCAGGAAGATCAGGATTCAGGCTGGCTTTCCGCACAGTGCGAGGCGTTCAGCTCTGCACATCCGAACTGGGATATTACATTTGAGTACGGCGTATGCGCAGAAGGCGATGCAAAATCAACCGTTACCCAGGACGTAGAGGGTTCTGCCGACGTTTATATGCTGGCAAATGACAACATTCCGGATTTGGTTGCGGCAAACGCCCTGGCTGAATTAGGCGGAAGCTATCTGGATTATGTGACCACCACCAATTCACAGTCAATCGCAGCTTCTGTAACTTACAATGACGCAGTAGTGGCGTTTCCATTTACTTCCAATACATGGTTTATGTACTATGACGCAAGCGTATTTTCTGAGGATGACATTAAGAGCTTAGACGCTATGTTAGAGAAAGGCAAAGTATCATTCCCATTAAGCAATTCCTGGTATATCCAGGCATTCTATGCGGCAAACGGATGCACCTTATTCGGAGATGGTACCGATGCGGCTGCCGGGATTGATTTCAGCGGAGACAAAGCGGTAGCGGCTACCGAATATCTCATTGATTTGGCTGCAAATCCAAACTTCATCAATGACCAGGATGGCGCCGGTATGGCTGGCTTACGTGACGGCAGCGTAAATGCAATCTTCTCAGGAACCTGGGATGCAGAAGCTGTAAAAGAAGCTTTGGGCGACAACTTTGGCGTAGCGGCTCTTCCAACTGCTAACATCGGCGGAACAGAAGGTCAGCTGAAATCCTTTATGGGATCTAAAGCAATCGGCGTAAATCCGAATGCGGAGAATATGCAGGCGGCTATGGCTCTGGCAGCTTATCTGGCAGGCGAGGATGCGCAGAAAGCGCACTACGAGATGAGAAACATCTTACCTACCAATATTAATGTTGAAATCAGCGACGATCCGATTGCGGCAGCAGTGGCAAAAGTTATGACAGATACTTCCATCATGCAGCCGTTAGTATCTGAAATGGGCAATTACTGGTCTCCGGCAGAAAATATGGGAAAAGCTATCGTTGCTGGCGAAGTGACCTATGAAAATGCCGCACAGAGAACGGAAGAGATGAACACAACCATGAATACCGACATTGCGCAGTAACTTGTGCAAAAGAAACATCTGCCCTGGGAAATTTGCAGAAAAAGGGGCAAAAAAGGGCTGTTGCCCGGCTGAATCCTTTTAGCCGGGCGGCAGCCCCAAAGATGTTTTATGGATTGAACAAGGAAATCTATACACAGTTATTAAGGAGGCCCATATCGTGAAAAGGCTGGTAAAAAAAGTAAATGAATTTCCAACTCCCTACACGGTTGCCAATGCGGTGACGAAGGGGAATATCATAACCAAACTCTCCCTGCTCATTATGGGTTTTGGGAATCTTGCACATAAGCAGATTGGAAAAGGACTTATGTTCCTTGCCATAGAGGCGGCTTATATTTGGTTCATGGTTTCGTCTGGAATCTATAATTTGTCCATGCTGCCCTCCCTTGGCTGGAGAGAGCAGGAAAAAGTATGGAACGAAAAGAAAAGTATTTATGAATACACCCAGGGAGATCAGTCACAGCTGATTTTATTGTACGGCGTGGCGACGATTTACCTGACCTTAATGTTTATCATTGTCTGGAGAGAGGCAGTGAGAAGTTCTTATAAATCAGAAGTGCTGGCAGCGCAGGGCAAGCGCTTAAATAGTTTTAAACAAGATATTAAGAGTTTGTTTGATCAAAATTTATATAAATTATTATTGGCGGCGCCCCTGTTAGGAGTTTTAGCATTCACCGTTTTGCCGCTGCTTTACAACATCTCGATGGCGTTTACGAACTACAGCAAGGTGAATGAGCACCTGGTTTTGTTCGACTGGGTAGGGCTTGAAAACTTTAGGAAAATCCTAAACTTCGGCGACAGCATCGGAAAGCAGTTCTATTCCGTATTGGGATGGACCTTAATCTGGGCGGCGTTTGCAACCGTCTTAAACTATTTCTTCGGCATGATTTTAGCGATTGTAATCAACCGGAAAGAAACAAGGGCAAAAGGGTTTTGGAGATTTTGTTTCGTGCTCTCCATAGCAGTTCCGCAGTTTGTGTCTCTTTTGATTATGAGAAGTATGCTGCAGCAGAATGGTATCGTAAATACGCTGCTGCTGAAATACGGATTGATTGATATGGCGCTGCCGTTCTTTACCAACGCTACCTGGGCGCGGGTAACGGTCATCGTCATCAACCTCTGGGTAGGTATCCCCTATACACTGCTTCAGGTTACCGGTATCTTACAGAACATACCGGGAGAGCTTTACGAGGCGGCAAGAATCGATGGCGCCAGCGCCGTACAGACATTCTTTAAAATTACGCTGCCTTATATGTTGTTTGTGATGACGCCGTATCTGATTACGCAGTTTACCGGAAATATCAACAACTTCAACGTCATTTTCCTGTTGTCGGGAGGAAATCCTACGCCTGTGGACGCCACGGCGGGAAAAACGGATTTGCTGGTTACCTGGCTGTATAAACTGACGGTGGATAAGAACTACTACAACTTGGGAGCCGTGATAGGTATTATGACATTCATTGTCCTTGCCATCGTCGCTCTGGTCACTTATCGTAACACCGCATCCTACAAAGACGAGGAGGGATTCATGTAATGAGTAACGCAGATGTTTCCGGAACAAAAATCCGCAAAAAGATCGTAAACGTGATTGTTCATGTGATTCTGGCTGTTTTGGCCTTTATCTGGGTACTGCCGATTTTCTGGGTAATACTCACCAGTCTCCGTGGAGAGAAGGGTTCTTATGTGACGACCTTTTTCCCGAAGACTTACACCTTTGGCAATTATATCCGGCTGTTTACAGATACCAGTATCTTAAACTTCCCGAAAATGTTCATGAATACCTTTGTGATTGCCGTGTTTACTTGCATTATCTCCACAATCTTTGTGCTTTCCGTCTCTTACACCATGTCGAGAATGCGTTTTAAGATGCGTAAGCCATTTATGAACATTGCCATGATCCTGGGATTGTTCCCATCCTTCATGTCTATGATTGCGGTATACTATATTTTAAAAGCCTTAAATTTAGCGGACGGTTCCATGATACCAGTGGCTTTGATTGTGGTATTCTCCGCCGGAACCGGCGTCGGCTTCTATGTGGCGAAGGGATTTTTTGACACAGTGCCGAAAGCCTTAGATGAGGCGGCGATTATAGACGGGGCTACCAGATGGCAGGTATTTACCAAAATTACAGTGCCGTTAAGCAAGCCCATCATTGTATACACGATTTTAACTTCTTTTATGACGCCGTGGATTGACTTTATTTTTGCGAAAGTTATCTGCCGTGCAGATGCAAAATATTATACAGTATCTATCGGTTTGTGGAAGATGCTGGAAAAAGAATATATTGACAGTTGGTATACGTGTTTCGCGGCCGGCGCAGTGGTAGTGTCTATTCCGATTGCAATACTCTTCCTGTTTACACAAAAGTTCTATGTAGAAGGAATGAGCGGAGCGGTGAAAGGTTAAAAAGGTTAAAGGTCGGTCGCTCATTCCTTGGAATGAGCGGAGCGGTGAAAGGATAAAAAGGTTAAAAATTGGAGGCTCATTCCTCGGAATGAGCGGGGCAGTGAAGGGCTAAAAAGGTATGTCAGAACTAAAAACCAGACGCTCATTCCTCGGAATGAGCGGAGCAGTAAAGGGCTAAAATGGCATAATAAAAGGCTGATTTGGCGTACTAACTGATGGAAGTGGGTGGAAATTTTTGAGAAAAATGGGTTCAAAAGTTTCTGCCCTTTCATTTTTGGGAAAAAGAAAATAAGATGGAAACTTATAGATGGAAACTTATAAATTAAAAATTGTGGAAATTGGATTCGGGGCAGCTTATTGGAGACAGAAATGAGGAAAAGAATGGGAAAAAGGATCTTAGCCGCACTGCTTTTCGGCTCGCTGGCGGTAACTTTCGCAGGATGTGGAAACAAACAGGACGGCACTGAAATTGCGGTGGAAAACGTAAATCAAAAAGAGCTTACAATGATAGACGACAACTACCGCACCTGGTACGAAGTATTTGTTTACAGCTTTTACGACAGCGACGGAGACGGCGTGGGTGATTTAAAAGGACTGACAGAAAAGTTAGATTATATCAATGACGGGGATGATGCCACAGATACGGACTTAGGGTGCAATGGTATCTGGCTGATGCCGGTGATGCCTTCTACCACCTACCACAAATACGATGTGACAGACTATTGCGGAATTGATGCGGAATATGGCACTTTAGAGGATTTTAAGGCACTTTTGGAGGGATGCCACCAAAGAGGGATTGATGTCATCATAGATTTGGTGATGAATCATTCCTCCTCTCAGCATCCCTGGTTTTTGGAGGCGGCAGACTATTTGAGGACGCTGCCGGAAGGGGCGGAGCCAGATTCTTTAGAATGTCCTTATGTAGATTACTATTATTTTTCTAAAGACAGCGCAAATGGATACCAGCCTCTGGAGGGGACGGACTGGCATTATGAGGCGAGGTTTTGGAGTGAAATGCCGGATTTGAACATTGGCAATGAAGCGGTGCGGGATGAATTTGAAAAAATCGTGGATTTCTGGCTGGATTTGGGCGTAGATGGATTCCGGCTGGATGCGGCGAAGGAATATTACAGCGACAGCGTGGATGCCAATGTGGAAGTGCTCTCCTGGTTTTCGGACATGGTCAAAGGCAAAAAGGAGGACGCTTACCTTGTGGCGGAGGTGTGGAACGATATGGATACCTATGCCAAATATTACGCCAGCGGTATCGACAGTTGTTTTGATTTTGCCTTTGCAGACAGCACCGGCATCATTGCATCTGCTTTAAAAGACGGTTCCGCCTCTTCTTATGGGAAAGCGTTGGAGCGGTCCGGGGAATTGTTCTCTTCCTACAATGAAACTTATATTGACGCTCCTTTTTACACCAACCACGATATGGCGAGGGGCGCCGGTTATTATTCCGGGGATAACAGTGAAAACCAGACGAAAATAGCGCAGGCAATGAATTTGTTGATGTCGGGAAGCGCATTCCTCTATTACGGGGAAGAGTTAGGGATGAAAGGTTCGGGCAAGGATGAAAACAAGCGCGCGCCGATGTATTGGAGCGAAGATGCTTCCGCTCCGGGGATGTGCCGTGGGCCGCTTGAGATGGACAATGTGAAAATGAAATACGGTTCGCTGGAAACCCAGGAGGCGGACGAACATTCTATTTATCACTTTGTTAAGGAAACCATCCGACTCCGCAATAGCTACCCGGAGATTGCCAGAGGAAAGACAGACTTTGAGGAAAACCTTTCTGGTGATGCTGTCTGCGTCCTGAAAAAGACTTATGGGGAATCTGAAATCAGCCTGATTTATAATCTCTCAGCGGAAGAGCAGACTGTAGATGTATCAGGACTTTCACTAAAGGGAAAAGCGGGAGAAGACCTTGCGCTGACCGGGATGCTCCTTACGGGAGAGACGCCGGCGGAATTAAAGGATGGAACTTTAAGGATGCCGCCCTATTCGGTGGTAGTATTAGAATAGCTGAGGATAAGAATGGGAAACGCTTAAAAAAAGCATCTCCCATTCTTTTTTTGTGTCTAAGAAAAGTCCGTGAAATGTGCGTTCGCGGTTTATGCTATGGGGTTTTTGGCTGTTCCGCTATTGTTCTAGCAAAAAGTTTGCAAACTGGACGCAGGCGTCGAGGTGTTCGGTATTGCGGATGATTCCAAAATAGCAGCTTCCTTCGTAATAACCATTGTTTTGAAGCCACTGGTTTCCAGTCAGTTCTACAGCGCAGGGATAGGAAGCGGCTGTTCCGTCGATTGTGGGATAAATCAAATGATCCTGATACTTTTCTAACAGTTCCGGAGACAAAACTGTGGATAGATCCAGGAAGGCTCCCTGGTCGGCATATTCCAGAAAAACATAGTTGTTTCCAAAAAATAAATCCTGCCCCCCGGCCGCCATCATGGTGCCAAGAACCTCATAATTGGTATAGGTATCCATCGTTGCGGTGTCCCGCTCCTCAAACGTCAGGGAAGCGGATAGGGAAATCGGGTGCTCCTTTTTATTGTATCCATAGGCGTCTAAAAAGCTGTCAAACCCATCTGCAGAGGTATACTGTCCGCTTGCCGCATTCGTCATGATTACATTTAAAAGAGGTTCCCGGTAAGAGACGAAATGGTGTATGACAGAGAAGAGAATCACGACGGCAAGGACTGTCCCGAGGATATGAAAGCGGTAATAGTCCCAGATGTATCCGATTTTTGCCTTGGTCGTAAGCGATTTGAAATCCGTCTTTTTTTCCATAAAATAAGCTCCGTTTCTACAAATAGAGTAACAGTTCAGCCCACGCCATTCGCAATCCCGCACTACGTGCTTCAAAACTTACTATCGTAAGCGGATTGCTCATGAACGGGCGTTCTGCTCATAAGCAGTCTCGTATGCTCATTCATGCAAGCATGATTCGCCTGCGAGACTGCTTATGGCTGAACTGTTACCAAATAGATGTTATTAGCATATCACAGACTTGTCCGCTGAGAAAGAGAAAAATTGTGAAGTTTTTCTAAAAATGGGAGCTGGTTGGCTTGTAAGAAAATGGCGTGGGCTGAACTGTTACTGTGGACAGGAAATTTGATGGCAGGAACTTGACAAATAAAAACTAATTCATTATTATATATAACGGTTAGGTAAGCCTAACCATTGCTTTTTTATTATTTTTTCTGACTGCAGGCAGGCAGGGGCGGACAGTCGTGATGATCGGGGATGGCATCAATGATTCACCGGCGCTTTCCGCTGCAGATGTGGGGATCGCCATCAGCGATGGCGCAGAGATTGCAGACGTGATGATCGGGGAGGGCAGCCTGTATGGGCTCATTACATTAAAGGCTCTTGGCAATGCGCTGGTGACGCGGATTGAGAAGAATTACCGTATGATCGTCGGCTTTAACACTGCGCTGATTCTGTTGGGAGTGGGCGGAATCTTGCAGCCGGGAGCTTCTGCAATGCTGCATAATGCTTCTACGCTTGCGATTAGTTTGAGGAATATGCGGGATCTACTGGAATAAAAATAATAGGTGTGCCTTGGGGTATCAAAAGGGGGAGGTAAAATCATGAATAAAATCACAGTCAAAATCGACGGCATGATGTGCAGTATGTGCGAGTCCCACATCAACGATGCCGTCCGAAAAGCATTTTTGGTAAAAAAGGTCACATCCTCCCACACAAAGGGAGAGACTGTGATCTTGACAGAGACGGATATTTCAGAGGGAGAGCTTCGCACAGCTCTTGAGCCGACAGGCTATCGTGTACTGGAAGTCAGTACAGAAGAATACAAGAAGAAAGGACTGCTCGGTTATCTGAAAGGAGAATTTCAATGGATAAAACCCTAAAAAAATTAAAGCCCGCTGCGCTGAATTTTTTGCGTTCGCGTTATACCGAAAACGAAGCCCGCAATCGCTGGCTCAAGGTTGAAAGACTATATAACAAATGGCTTTGCGAGGAGGGAGATCTCGGTGGCAGAGCGAATATGATGTCCTCAAATCTGATGCACTGCTATGCGATGTGTGCATTCTATGAGGCGGTGGATCGCAATTTTAATTCCGAAGACTTTGGAATTCTTTTCAATGAAGTAATGGCAAAGAAGTTCGTTATGTTAGAGAAGATCGATATGAATAAATATGACAGGAAAAAACGGCTTATGAATTTACTGTATCGTTTTGTGGACGGTTACAAAAAGAAAGCGGATAAATATCGCGGCGGAAAGTGGGGCAACACATGGAAGATCAGATTAAACCCCGCTAAACACGAAACGGGTTTCTCTTTGGTTTTTGATTCCTGTCCGCTTTACGAGTTTGCGCAAAAGCACGGATATATGGACTTGCTACCGCTCATGTGCGCATCAGATCAGATCGTCGCCCAAAAATTCCACGCGCATTTGATCCGCCATAGCACGCTGTCCGACGGTGACGGAAAATGCGAATATTGGTATGTGGGGGATAAGTCTCCCGAAGCGCTGAATGATAAAGGTTCAAAATAAATGAGGTGCTGCGGGGTGTGACATGACAGAAGACAGGGGGCAGAAATCAGATATCAGAATTTTAGGGTGCTTCATATCCTGTATTTCGTGTTCGATGTGAAGACATTGGCGAAAGAAAGGCAGTATCATAGCTGAGAGAGGAAAAGCGAGAACTGAGGAGCAGTCATACACCGGGATAATTCTGCGTTCGCAATTTCAGTATGTGTTGTACTGACAGGTGTGGACGTTATGGTATGATAAGGAGGTATATATTGTCTTGCCCGACATGAAATATGACGCTTGCGCGTCAAGTATTACAGAAAAAAAGTATAGGGTTTTTTCAGGCATTGAGATCATCTTTTTTGGAAGTCACAAAGATTCTTTTGAGTTAAAAAGCAGGGAGAAGCTGCCAGATACCATCTTTGAGATCACCCATTGCCGGGAAGGCAGATTGGAATATGATCTGAACGGAAATTACTGTTACCTGATGCCGGGAGATCTCGCCGTCACACAGACAAACAAGGTTTCTTCCATTACACGGTTTCCCCTGAAGCATTATCATGGGCTCACGGTTAAAATTGATTTGGAACATACACCGCATTGCCTCTCCTGCTTCCTGGAGGACGTGAATGTGGAACCTAAGGAGCTAAAGGCTAAATTTTGCAAAAGCGATCACGGCTTTATCGTCAGGTCGAACCAGTCGATAGAGCATATTTTTTCCGAACTCTACTGTATACCGGAAAAAATACGGGATGGGTACCTTAAAGTAAAGATTTTAGAATTGTTCTTGTTTCTAAGTGTTTACGACACCTGTGCAAACGAATTTGAAGAACGTACATATTCCGCGGCACAGGCTCGGCTGGCAAGAGAAATCGGGCAGTATCTGACAGATCATATCAGCGAACACGTTACGCTGAAAGAGATCTCCAGGCAGCTGCACCTTTCTGAGCCCCATATCAAAAAGACCTTTCGGTGTGTCTATGGCGTGACCCCACGAGCATTCCTATTGGAGAAAAAAATAGAGTCAGCGGCCTATATGCTAGAACAAACCGATAAATCCATTCTGGAGATTGCCAATGCGTATGGATATGCCAATGCAAGTAAATTTGCCAGTGTATTCCGCAGTATAAAGGGAATGTCTCCAAATGAGTATCGAAACAAAGACGGTGCCAAAATGGAGCGAGATATCACCTTTTTGGAGTAGATATTCCCTATTTTCCTGTTGTACAATTCATTTCTGTGAGGCCGAGAGGGCTGTTTTTTTAAGAAAGATAGTTAGAAGCAGCTAACTCCCTGGAAAGGAGGATTTTTGAATGGTTCATGAATGGCACGCATATCAAACGGCTTACTGTAGCCTGTTACGATACTATTTTTATTAGTAAGAAAGGATGGCTCATTATGAGTAAAGCAGCGGTGATTTACTGGAGCGAAACAGGAAACACCGAAGCAATGGCAGCGGCGGTCGCTGACGGCGCGAGAGAAAAAGGAGCGGAGATTGAAATGCTGACGGCTTTTTCTTTCGGCGCAGATAAAAGGAAGATTGAGAGGAAATAGACAATGAAAAAAATAGCAGCTTTATTTGTAGCGGTTTTCGCTTTAGGCACTTTGAGTGCTTGTGGAATCGGCGGCTCCCCTGATGAGACTGGGAAGAATGAAAATGTGGACGTTTCATCTGGCACGGAGCAAAATAATCATTCCGAATCACAGGATGCCAGCTATGTTTTTGGCACAGCAACGCTTACATACGCAGAGTTTTATTCTGGCGACGTTTCCAGCGTAGATGGCTATGATGCGGTATCCTCCGCGACAACATCCAAATATGAGATCATGTCGAATATGTCTACGGACTTCGTTGACGAGGAAACAAACGCGGATGGCTATCACATTCTCGGTGTGAAAAATGTCAATGTGGCGGTTCCTGAAAGTGAATTGGAGTCGTATAAGGCTATCAATCCCACGTTTGCTGAATTAGACGCTGAACCTGAACAATATAAACCAGTCAGTATTTCAGATGGCATGGCGATTTACGGAGCCACAGAGTGGAATGTTGCCGATACCGTTACAGACGCGGCAGCGGAACTTATCACCGGCAGCAACTGGGGCGATTATCAGATCAACGTCACAGACGGCGTGGCAGTCCATCTGCGTAATACCCGTGAGGACGAAGGCTTTGACGTGGGGGCAAACATTCTGGGAATCATTCTGGAGACAGAGAGCGGACTTAAAGTCGGCATGGAGCACCTGCAGAGCATTTGGGTACAGCCATACGAGGTATCCTGGAACATTCCTGAGGATAACAGCCACAACACCCACATCGCGGCCTTTGACAACCTCGCGGAGCTTGGAAAGCTCACCGGCGAGACGGTGACTAAAATCACTTACATAACGTCCGACGCCGCTTATGTTTATGAATTTGAAGGCATTTATATCAAACCCCTCTA
The DNA here is from genome assembly GCA_947627165.1 of uncultured Roseburia sp. Classification (GTDB taxonomy): domain Bacteria; phylum Bacillota; class Clostridia; order Lachnospirales; family Lachnospiraceae; genus Roseburia. The sequence goes on along the minus strand of CANQUZ010000016.1, from coordinate 6,139 downwards.
TTCGGGCGAACTCAGCGGCACGGTGAATGACGCATATGACGAGGTTACACTTTCCGCCGATAACTTCAAGGATTTTGAGAACGGAAAGCTTACGGTAACGTATACCCTTGGCGAGGGAAGAAGCAGAGAGATAACCGTCTTGCTTGAAACAGAGCTGGTGAACGGAACGGCCGCATATCTGTTGGACACCTCCCCTCTAACAGAACTTGCAGCCGGCGGTGTATATGCAGCAGTTATTTCTTCTGATTCCTATGCAGACGTAACCGTTGCGCTCCCAGCGTCCGAGGATCAGATTGCGGCATTGGAAGTTATTTTGGCAACGGCAAGGGAAAAGATGGCAGCCGATTCCGATAACGATGTGCTTTCTTCCCATATAGCTGAAGCGGAAGAACTTTTAAAGGAAACTTCTCCCTCCTCGCAGGAAGTCGGTTCGCTGACAAATGAGCTTACGCAATTAGCTTCTGACGAGCAGCAGGGTGAACATGGCGGAAACTAAAGTCGTATGATGAAAACAACCGCAGGGCGATCCTTGCGGTTGCTTTCATGAGAGGAGATACTATGATTCTTTTAATTTCTTTGGTAATTTCAGCTGCGTTTATAGCTTTTGCGGGAAAAACGCTAAGAAAAAATCCTATGCCATTTTATGTTGGCGCTGTATTGATTGCCGTTGCTTCTGTGTTTGTGGTGTGGAGTGAAATGCGCTTCCCGACAGTGATAGCGGATTGGACGATCCCCATTTTTGCACGGGGAGGACTGTCCGGCGGCTTATTTATTATTGTCATGTGGGCCGGCGCATTTCCAAATGCCTCAAAGCCTGTAAAATACCTTTTCCCGATTCGTGGGCAGCTTTCCATTATCGCATCGATCCTGACCCTTGGGCATAATGTTGCTTACGGGAAAACTTATTTTGTGAGGCTGTTCGCTTCTCCGGTATCTTTAACGCTAACGACCCGTGCTGCCGCTATCTGTTCCCTTGCCATGCTTCTAATCATGCTGCCGCTTTTTATTACGTCGTTTTTGTCTGTACGAAAGAAGCTGCGGCCAAAGACATGGAAAAGGCTGCAGCGCAGCGCATATGTGTTTTATGGGCTTCTTTATTGCCACATTCTGTTTCTTGCACTCCCGAATGCGCTTGCAGGACAGCGGGAATACTGTCTGACCGTATTCGTTTATTCGTCGATTTTTTTAAGCTATGCTGCGTGCCGGATACTGAAAGCGCTTGCAAAAAAGAAAAATTCCACAGAGTTGGTGCAAAAACAGGTTCGCGCTGCGGGAATATGCCTGATATTAGCAGCCGCGATCTCTGTCGTTCCGATTTTATGGAATGGACAGTATCGTTTAGGTGAGATACAAGCGGGTAACTTGCCAGTAACTCTGCCGGAGGGGGCTGACATTTCAGGTGGGGATAGCGGTATCCTGCGTGACGGAGTTTATACAGGCAGCGGAATGGGAATGAATGCGCAAATTACGGTGGAAGTGACAATTCTTAACGGGGTGATCACGAACATATCTGTTCTTTCCTCCCGTGATGACGAACCCTATTACAGCGACGCGCTTGCGGTCATTGAAAATATTCTGTCTGCAAATTCCATCGAGGTCGACACAATAAGCGGAGCGACCTATTCTTCCGGCGGAATCATTGATGCGGTTGAAGATGCGCTTACGGAGGCGGGGAAGCCGTGAAAAAAGTCAGTATATTGATACTTTGCCTTTTGTTCCTGTGCGGCTGCCAGGAGCAAGACAAACCTGCCAAATTACGCTCAAAAACCGTTTTTGCCATGGACACTGTCATGGAATTGTCAATCTATGGAGACGAAGATATTCTGACAGGCTCGGAAAATATCATCACCGATGCCGAGGGGCGGTTATCCGTAACGCGGCCCGACAGTGAGATTTATCGACTAAATAAAGAAGGGCACGGAGAAGTTTCCGAAAGCACATTTGCGCTTTTGAAACGTTCTCTTGAGCTGTGCGAGCTTACCGACGGCGCGCTCGACATTTCCATCCATCCTGTTATAAAAGCATGGGGATTTACAACGGACGAACAACGTGTGCCGAATGCCGATGAATTAAATGCTTTGCTTGAAACGGTGGATTACGGCAAAATAGAATTGCGGGATGGAAATGCGGTTTTGCTTGGGGAGCAGATGCAGATCGACCTTGGAAGTGTTGCCAAGGGATGGCTAGGAGATGCAATTCTGGATTATTTCCGTTCCAATAGCGTGGAAAGTGCCCTGGTTAACCTTGGCGGCAACGTGCAGGTGCTTGGAGCAAAACCGGATGGTTCCCCCTGGCAGATAGCAGTTACTGACCCGTCAGGCGAAGGATATGCCGGAGTAGTTGAAATAACAGATAAGGCTGTGATAACGTCAGGTGGGTATGAACGCTATTTCAATCAGGATGGGGTACGATACCACCATATTATCGACCCTTCTACTGGATATCCGGCAGACAGCGGGCTTTTGTCTGTAACGATTATCGGTGAAAGCGGTGTGACCTGTGATGCACTGTCAACTGCGCTTTTTGTGATGGGATTAGACAAAGCAGCAGATTTTTGGAAAAGAAATGACGACTTTGAAGTGATATTCATCACAGATAGTGAGGTCTGCATTACGGAGGGGCTGGCTTCCGTGTTTTCTCCCTTGGGAAAATATGAAAACACAGAGGTGGTGATTTTGCAGCGTGATTAAAATTCGTACATAGATCATTTCGTTCCTTGTGATAGTTATTGTAAATGATAAGAAAACCCAAAGAGTTGCAGCTCTTTGGGTTTTCGTTTTGTGACCGTTTGGACACCTCTTATCATGTTGCCTACACATGATATAACATATGCAGTGGGCAGTTTCAAGTCTGTTTTTCGTTCTGAAATAGCGACATTGGCAGGAAGCCTGCCAGGTTTTGAACCCGAAAAAGCTACAGGGTTGAAATTTGATATTGACGTAAAACGTCTGCCGAGAGATGATAAGTGGGAGCGATCCATCACGTTTGGCGCAAAAAAATTGTAATTCGGAGGACAAGAAATAAAAATGAAAATTTTAATTGTTGAAGATGATAAAAGTTTGAACAGCGGAATAGCCTTATCCCTCAATACTTATGAATGTGAACAGGCATATTCTTTAGCGGAAGCCCGCTCCCGTTTGGATCATTCCGTTTCTCTTGTCATTCTCGATATCAATCTGCCGGACGGAAGCGGGCTTGATTTTTGCCGTGAAATATGCCAAACGTTCAAAACGCCTGTTATTTTCCTAACGGCAAATGATATGGAACATGATATTGTTGCGGGATTGGAGCTTGGGGCGGACGACTATATTACGAAGCCGTTTTCGCTTGCGGTCCTTCGGGCAAGAGTTCATGCAGTCCTGCGGCGCGGTACAAATGAAAATAGCGTCTTTCGGATCAACAAAATGATATTTGACTTTGACAGGCTGGAATTTTTCGCAGACGGGAGGCAAATTGAGCTCAGCAAAACAGAGCAGAAGCTGCTCAAATTATTTGTGAAAAATATCGGGGTGACGTTATCCCGCGAAGTGCTGATTGATCGTATATGGTCTGACGGAGCGGAATTTGTAGAGGGCAATGCGCTTTCCGTGACGGTAAAGCGGCTACGTGAAAAGCTGCCTGATGCGCCGATTAAGACCGTTTATGGAATTGGGTATGTGTGGGAGAAATAAAATGGTTATGGTCTTAATTTCAATCATAATTTTACTGATATGTTTTGCGGTTTTTCTATATTTCCGCACATCGCGGATATTGAAAAGCATTGATAAAATGCTTGATTCGGCGATTGACGGAAATTTTAGTGAGAGTGATTTCAGCGAAACGCGGCTGTCGAAGCTCGAAGCGAAAATGCGGCGGTATTTATCGGCGGGAAAAACAGCGCACGGCAAAATTGAGGACGAGCGCAATTCCATCAAAGCCCTTGTGAGCGACATATCCCACCAGACGAAAACGCCGATTTCCAATATATCTCTTTACACGGAATTATTGGGTGAAAAACCGCTTGACGAGGAATCCCGAACATTGCTCGACAACATCAAAAACCAATCGGACAAGCTGAATTTTCTGATACAGTCCCTCGTCAAAATCTCGCGGCTTGAAAACGGAATTATAACGGCTGTTCCCACAGAAAATAAGGTAAAAGATTTATTAGAACGTATGGACGGTATCGACGCGGCGGAGAAAAAGGGCGTGGCTTTCACATTTGCGGATATTCCGAATATAACCGCGGTGTTTGACCTCAAATGGACTGCCGAAGCGATTTCCAATCTCATTGACAATGCGGTAAAATATACGCCGGCCGGCGGCTCGGTGACGGTTTCGGCAACGGAGTATGAAATGTTCGTAAAAATTGACATATCCGATACGGGCATTGGCATGACGGAAGAAGAAACGGCAAAGGCATTCACAAGGTTTTATCGCTCTCCCCGCGTTCATGATGATTGCGGCGTCGGAATCGGATTGTATCTTGCGCGCGAAATTCTGTCCCGGCAGGGCGGATATATCAAAGTGAAATCTGAAATAGGACACGGCTCAACCTTTTCTGTTTTTTTACCGAAAACCGCAAATCTTTCAAAACTGTAAGATTCTTGAAAGATTTGAGAAAGATTTGCCCTGTAACATCATGTTGTCGTATGAAAGGACAGTCTTTTTTGGAGGTAAAACAAATGGATATTTTGAAAACGATTGGTTTGAAAAAATACTACGGTAGGGGAGACACAACCGTCAAGGCTCTTGACGGGGTGGATTTGACCATTGCGGACGGCGAATTTGCCGCGATTGTAGGAACGTCGGGCAGCGGAAAGTCAACGCTTCTGCATATGCTCGGCGGTCTTGACCGTCCCACGAGCGGAAAGGTTGAGGTGGAGGGCAGGGATATTTTTTCGCTCAAAGACGACGCGCTTACCATTTTCCGCCGCCGGAAAATCGGATTTGTGTTTCAAAGCTATAACCTTGTTCCCGTATTAAATGTATATGAAAATATTGTATTGCCGATTGAGCTTGACGGCAATAAAATTGACAGGCGGCATATTGGAAACATTATAGAAACACTGGGCCTTGCCGGGAAAATAAACAGTTTACCCAGTCAGTTATCCGGCGGACAACAGCAGCGCGTGGCAATCGCGCGGGCCCTTGCCTCAAAGCCGGCAATTCTTCTTGCGGACGAGCCGACCGGAAACCTTGACAGTAAAACAAGCCTTGACGTTATGGGGCTTCTGAAAATCACAAGCGAACGTTTTTCACAAACGATTGTGATGATTACGCATAATGAGGAAATCGCGCAGACAGCCGACAGGATTATCCGAATCGAGGATGGAAGGATTGTAGGTGGCGCAAATGTTTAGGGTGAAAAATTCAAAAATAATTGCAAAACTTTCGCGCCGTTCGTTAAAAGCGGGAAAGGTACGGAACATTATCGTGGTCGCCGCAATCGTTCTCACGTCAGTGATGTTCACGGCGCTTTTCTCTGTCGGGACGAGTATGGTTGAATCGTTTCAGCTTGAAACAATGCGGATGGTCGGCACAAAGGCACACGGCGGATATAAGTTTATCAGTATGCCAAAATATGAGAAGATTGCCGCCGATCCGGAGGTTAAGGACATTTCCTACAATATTATGATTGGAATTGCCGAAAATCCGGATCTTGCCAAAACACCCGCCGAAATACGTTATACCGAAGAAAAAGCGGCAGAGTGGTCGTTTTCTGTGCCTACTACGGGAACATTACCGAAAGAACGGCTTGACATAGCGACTACAACCGACGTGCTTGACGCTTTGGGCGTTCCTCATGAGCTTGGTGCGTCTGTCCCGCTTGAATTTACGGTAAACGGTGAGAAGTACAGAGAAAATTTTACCCTTTGCGGCTTTTGGGAAAACGAGCTTGTGCACGGTGTGAACGAAGCATATTTATCTCGTGAGTATTCGGACGCGGTTGCTCCCGCATGGCAGGACGGGCAGGAAACGGATGTATTTCCGCAATCCGGCAGCGTAAACGTGTCACTGTGGTTTCGCTCCGCATGGAATATAGAAAAGCAAATGTCGGATTTGAGTAAACGCTGCGGCTTCGGTCCGGAGGTGAACGAGGGCGTAAACTGGGCGTATATGTCGGACACCGTGGATATGTTTACAATCGCATTGATTG